>JACQPP010000014.1 GCA_016207465.1 Methanobacteriota archaeon | reverse complement strand
TTGAGGAAGGGGTAGATGAAGAGGTATTTGCGGTTGCCGAGGGGCTCCACCCTGTCTCTGGTGCCCTCTTGGCCGGGGTGCTGGTGCTGGGCCACGTAGGGGGATGGTCGGGCCATGGAGAGGTAGGCGTGGGGGGTGGTGAGCCACCTTCCGAGGCCGGTGTTGAGGAGGCGGGTGCTCATCTCCTGGAGGTCTTCGGGGCTCTCGGCGAGCCTCCAGAGGACGAGGTCGGTGTCGGCGCGGAGGCCCACGGTGGAGTAGGCGAGGGTCTTCACCCTGGGGGCGTATTCTTCGATGGCGGAGTGGAACTCCCCTTTTCCCGCCTCGCGCTCCTTCCGGGGGAGGCGGCGCCACTGGGGGTCGGCCTTGTAGAAGGAGAAGTGGGTGTACTGGACCATGGGAGGATGGGGTTTTCGGCCCCGGCCTCTTATACTTTCGGCCTGCGGAGGATGACCCGGTTGAGTTCGTCCTCGTCCATCCGGCGGATGGCGCGGGAGATGCGCTCCCGCTTCCCGCGGGCGGAGCCCACCAGGCTGTAGAGGGCCCCCCCGAGGCCCCCCTCGTTCCAGAGGACGCGGTCGAGGTCCCGGGGCTCCATCTTCTCGATGCGCTTGAGGACCGTGCGGCGCTTGCGCTCGGGGCCCGCGAGATGGATGTAGAGGCGGCGCCAGGGGCGCATCAGCAGTGGGTTATCGGGCCCCGGGGCCAAAATGTTTCCGTCTTATCCTGGGGCGGGGACGAGGAGGGCCTTGCCGGTGCGGGTCTCGTCCCAGTAGCGGAGGGCCGCGGGGGAGAGTTGGCCCGTGGAGCCGCCGAAGGGGAAGGGGAGGTCGAAGGGGCGGTTGGCGTATTTCACTTGGGGGGTCCCGCTGATGTTGCCGAGGCGGCCGGCCTCCTCAATGGCGTCGTAGAGGTTGCCGATGGAGTCCACGAGGCCCTCGCGCTGGGCCTGGGCTCCGGTGAAGACGCGGCCGTCGGAGAGGTTGCGGACTTTTTCGGGGGGGAGGCCGCGGCCCTGGGCCACCACGTCGAGGAAGCGCTGGTAGACCTCGTCCACGAGCCCCTGGGCGTATCTCTCCTCCTCGGGGGTGGGGCCCCGGTAGCTGGCGCCGATGTCCTTGAACTTGCCCGACTTGATGACGGTGTGGTTGGTCCCCTCCTTCTCGAAGAACTCGCTCTTGTTCTCGAAGAGCCAGATGACGCCGATGGAGCCGGTGAGGGTGTCGTTGTTGGCGTAGATTCTCTGGGCGGGGGCGGAGATGTAGTAGGCTCCGCTGGCGGCCACGTCCCCCATGGAGACCACCAGGGGCTTGTGGAGGCGCTGGATTTCGGAGACAATCTCCTGGGAGGCGCTGGGGGTCCCCCCGGGGGAGTTGACGCGGAGGACGACGGCCCGGACCGTCGGGTCGCTGTCGGCGTCCCGGAGCTTCTGGGTGATGGACTCGCTGGAGGCGATGCCGAGCCCCTCGGGAACCTGCGCGGAGAAGAGGGGGCCCTGGATGTGGATGACCGCCACCCGCTCCTGGGGGAGGATGTGGAAGAGGTCGCCGGGGGCGGTCCAGAGGAGAGCGAAGGTCGCCAGGGTGGCGAGGGCGAGGATGGCGAGGAGGGCGGCGCCGGACTTCATGCGTCTGCCTTTTTGTCCCCGGGGAATATTAACCCCTGACATCGAACGCTTCTTATCCCGGCGGGGTCCCCCTTGGTGTGGAGCCTCCCATGGATGTCGAGCCGAGCGCCGGGCCTCCATCGCCGGGCCGTCGCCGTTTCCTCCGCCGGGCCCTCCTGCTGGGGGGCGCAGCGGGGGCGGGCCTCGGGGCCGCCCGGGTCCTCATGCTGGAACGGTTTCTGCCGGGCCACACCGAGCAGGCCGTGTGGAGGCCGGGCCCCAACAACACCACCGTCGCGCTGACCCCCGGCGACCGCTTCTTCGTGGTATCCTACGGCGCCGGGGCCACCGTGGAACTGGCCGCCTGGACCCTCCGGGTGGACGGGCTGGTGGAGGAGCCCCAGACCTTCGCCCTCGACGGCCTCCGCGCCCTCGGGGAGCGGACCCAAGTATCCACCATCGAGTGTGTGGACAACCGCCCCTGGCGGAACCTCATCGGCACCGCGGAGTGGACTGGGGTCCCCCTCCGCCTGGTCCTCTCGCGGGCCCGGGTGCGGGGGGACGAGGCCCGGGACATCGTCTTCCACTGCGCCGACGGATACACCGAGAGCCACCGGGTGGTGGACCTCATGGGGGACGACATCCTCCTCGCCTGGAACATGAACGGGGTCCCCCTCCCCCGGGACCACGGCTTCCCCCTCCGCCTGATTATGCCCGACAGGTGGGGATACAAGCAGCCCAAGTGGATTGTCCGACTGGAGGCCGTCAACCACGACTACGCGGGATACTGGGAGCGGAGGGGGTGGAGCGACGTGGGGAAGCGCGGGGGAGAGGAGTTCATCGGCCGACGGCTGGGCTGACGACGTTTATCCGCAGATTACGCAGATGCGGATTTCGCTTACTTTCCGGGGGTGACGGGGACGCCCCCGGTGATGACGCAGGCTTCCTGAGGGGGCGCGCCCGCGTAGCCGAGGTTAATCTTGTAGCAGAGGTCGGTGTACCCCTTGGTGGCGTCGAATCCCTTGAAGTAGTATTCGAATGAGTATCCCGCGGGGACCCCGGCTCCCGTTGCCTTGCCCACCACCTTGCACCATCCGCTGCTCCCCTTGTAGTCGGTCTTGCCCTCAATCTTCCAGGTGTATGTGTATCCTCCGGCGGCGCTGGCCCCGGCGTATTCCCAGGGGGTGCCGGGGATGCATGCGGCGAAGTCAACGCTGGAGCCGGTCTTCGTCACAGTGCCAGCGGCGGTCGCTGCGGCGGGGGGCGGTGTGGCCGCTGCCGGGGCAGGGGTCGCGGCGGCGGGGGCCGGTGTGGCCGCTGCAGGCGCAGGGGTGCTGGGGGCCTGGGAGCAGCCGCTGAGGATGACCGCGGCTCCCAGGAGGAGCGCGAGGAGCAGGCGAGAGGACATCGGGTCCTACGAAGGGATTCGGGGGTATTAAAGGTTTTGTCCCCCCGCTTTCTCATAGGAGTCTATGTCTCTTTCGTTCTCCGTCCTCTTCCGCACCTCTCGTCCCGGGGAGTCCCGCTATGGGGAATTGGATGCGCTGCGGGGGGCGGGGGTTGTGATGATGGTTGTCTTCCACCTCTTCTATGACCTTGATTATTTCGGGGTGGTGCGGGTGGAGCCCCGGGTGGGGCTGTGGTTCTGGTTCGGGAGGGCCACCGCCATTCTCTTCATCCTCTTGATGGGGGTCTCCCTCTCCCTGCTGGCCGCGCGGCTGGGGCCCGGGGTGGGCCCGGGGCCGTATGTTCGGCGGGGGGCGAAGGTCTTCGCCTGGGGACTGGTCATCACGGGGGTGACGTGGGCGGCCTATCCTGGGAACGCCATCGTGTTCGGCATCCTCCATTTCCTGGGCGTGGCCACGGTCTCGGCCCTCCCGTTTCTCCGGCTGGGCCGCTGGAACCTCCTGCCGGGGGGCGTCATGGTGGCGATGGGTGTGGTCCTCTATCCCTTGACCTTTGATTTTCCCTGGCTCTTGTGGCTCGGGTTCACCCCCCGCGTCTTCTATGCCTTCGACTATTTTCCCCTTCTCCCCTGGTTCGGGGTGGTGCTGTGGGGGGTGGCCCTGGGGGGCATCCTATACCCCCGGGGGGAGCGTGGGTTCCGGGTCCCCGGGGGTATTCGGGCCCCGGGCCTCCTGCTGGCGCTGGGCCGGAACTCCCTGTTGGTCTATCTCGTCCACCAGCCGTTGCTGGTGGCGGGGGTCCTCCTGCTCCTGCGGCTCCGATAATCAGAGGTGGCCCGCGATGGTCTTGGCGAGCTGGTCCCTCTGCTCCGGGGTGCACTCCCCGCACTGGACGCTGACGATGCGGGAGCCGTTGATGAAGAGGGTCTCTTTGATGGCCCCGGTGCCCTTGCAGGCGGGGCCACCGTAGTCGCTGGTCTCCTGGACCTGGGCTCCGAGAATCAGCGAGCAGTGGAGGTTCATCCCCCCTGCGCCGATGCCGGGCACGTCGCCTCCCGGCATTGCTCCAGACCTCCGGCCGGTGGTGGCGGCGGAGCCCGGGCTGGGGAAGGTGTAGATGACGTAGTCCACGGGCTGTCCCCCGGCGTACTGGCACCACAATCCGGAGACCGTGATTTTCTTGACTCCGCCCCCGCCGGGGATGGGGACACCGCTGGGGTCGTCCTGCTGTGCAATCTGGTCGGGGTTGGTGGCCTTCCTCTCCTGGTTCTTGATGTTCCACGCGCGGTCGGGGAGGATGGCCTTGCCCTCCTCGGGCTTCAGGTATTTCTCGCACTCCCCCTGGGGCTGGCCGGTGGCGACGGCAAGGGGAACCGGAGGAATGGGGATCGCAGGGCTGGGGACCGCAGGGGTGGGCGTGGCCACGGGGGATGGGGCCGCGGG
>JACQPP010000152.1 GCA_016207465.1 Methanobacteriota archaeon | reverse complement strand
CCTCGAAGAGGGGGGTGGCCACCTCCTGGTATCCCCAGGCCTCCGCCACCCCCCGGAGGCGGCCCTCCAGGGCCCGCCGGCGGGCCATCTCCTCCGGCGGGAAATCGCGGGTCCCGATGGGCCTCCGGGCCATGAGAGCGTGTAAACGTCGGGTGTTTATGGCTTTTCCGGAGGTTCGCCTTCTGGAAAAGCCACAGAACCGTTAATATTCGGGGGGAACGGAGGGGGCTACCATGGCCCTCTCCATCACCCTCCCCAAGGGGAGCCTCGAGGAGCAGACCCTCCTCCTCTTCCGCCAGGCCGGCCTGGGGGTGCGCATCGGGGAGCGGGAGTACTCGGGGCGCATCGAGGACCCCCGCATCGAGCGGGTGAAGGTGCTTCGCCCCCAGGAGATCCCCGGATACGTGGAGCGGGGGCTCTTTGATTTGGGCATCAGCGGCCTCGACTGGGTGGAGGAGGCTGGCGCAGATGTGGTGAAGGTGGCCGACCTCGGCTACAGCAAGGGGGGCCCCGGGGCCGTGCGGGTGGTGGTGGCGGTCCCCGCCGAGTCCCGCATCCGCACCGCCCGGCGGATTCCCCGGGGGGCCCGGGTCACCACCGAATACCCCAACCTCACCCGCCGCTACTTCCGCCGCCTGGGAATCCCCGTCAAGACCCTGTTTTCGTATGGGGCGACGGAGGCCAAGGTCCCCGACCTCGCCGACGCCCTCGTGGATGTCACCGAGACCGGCACCACCCTCCGCCGCTCGGGCCTCCGCATCGTGGACACCATCCTCGAGTCCACCAGCCTCCTCCTCGCCAACAAGAAGGCGTGGAGGCAGAAGCGGGGGGACATCGAGGCCATCCGCACCCTCCTCCTCGGAGTCGTCGAGGCCCGCGGGAAGGCCCTCCTCATCATGAACGTCCCCGCGCGCCGCCTCGACGCCCTCATGGGGGTCCTCCCCGCCATGAAGCGCCCCACCATCTCCAAACTCTACGGCCTCGACTACTACGCCGTCGAGACCGTCGTGGAGAAGAGGAGCGTCAACACCCTCCTCCCCCGCCTCAAGGCTGCCGGGGCCCAGGACATCCTCGAAATGGAAATCTCCAAGATTGTGCGATAAGGCCCGGGCAACAGATTTAAAACCCGGGGCCCCCAGTGGGGTCTGGAGGCCTCTCCCATGAACACCCGAGCCCTGCTCCTTGGAATCTGCCTGGCCCTCGCGGTCGTCCTCAGCGGCTGCAGCCAGCCCCCATCCCCGGCGGCGGCCCCCGCCGCCCCCGCGGCCACCCCGGCTCCCCCCGCCCCGGCGGGGGGCACCCAGGTGACGATGAACCACAACACCATCAACCCCGCTCAGGTGGCCGTCAAGGCGGGCGAGTCGGTGACTTGGACCAACCAGGTCTCCATGGACCACACCCCCACCGGCGAGGGGTGGAAGTGCGACCTCTCCGGGAAGAACACCTGCACCCAGAAGTTCGACAAGCCGGGGACCTACCCCTACAAGCAGAGCGGCCACGACGCCACCGGGACAGTCACCGTCACCTGATTGTTGGCTCGCCTCCGCTCGCCAACCAAGACCGAAAAAACATGACCATCACCGACGCCCTGGCCCCCCTCGTCCTCGCCGGGGCCTGGGGGTTCTACCTCCTCGCCCTCTGCGGGATGCTCCAGGCCCGCCGGGGACGGGGAAAGCGCCACCACCGCATGATGCTCACCGCCGCCGGGGGGGCCCTCCTCATGGGGCTCCTCATGGCCGCCAGCCTCTACGCCCAGCCCCGGCCCGTGAAATACACCTCCACCCCCCTCATCCTCCAGGCCATCGGGGGCCACCGGGCCGCGGCCGGGATTGTGTTCCTCCTCACCGCCCTCCAGATTGGACTCGCCCTCCGGTGGGTCGAGAAGAAACCGGAGGGATGGAGCCTCGCCGAGCGGGGATACAGGAAGCACGTCTGGCTCGGCCGCACCACCCTGGCCCTCTGGGGGCTGGTGGCCGCCGGGGGAACCTACACCTACTACTACCTGTATGTCGGGTGAGGCTCAGCGCTTCTGCAGGTTCTGCATCATCCGGCGGACCTGGTCCTGGACCTCCGCGGTGTTCTCCTGCATCCGGCGGATTTCCGTCTCCTTCTGGAGGGCCGCCTCCTCCTCTTCCTCTGCTTTTCCCCGGCGAAAGAAACCCATGGGCGAACTGGGTATTGTGGCCTCCATGAATAATAAAGGTTGACCCCCCGATGCCGAAAAAGAGGGGAAAAGGGGCTCAAATTTGATTATCTCGCCTCTCCCAACAGAGCCCATGGCCCCCCCGAAGGCCCTCCTCAAGATTGAGAAGCTCCAGAGGCGGCTGCTGGAACTGCACGACCTCTACGCCAGGGGGGAGGTCGCCGAGGAGGACTACCGGGAGCGCCGCCACGACATCTACCAGAAGCTCCGCAGGCTCAAATACGAGCCCACCGAGGCGGAGGAGGCCCCCCTCGGGGCGCAGGGCGAGCCTCCCCCGGAGCCGGAGGAGCCGGGGCGCCGCGAACTGAGGGAGAAGGTGCGCCGCCTCTACACCCCCGAATCCGGGAGCCCCGCCCCCGCCCCACAGATTCTGCTGAGAAGCCCCGAGGAAGAGGTCCCGGTGCGGGTCGTCGGAGAGAGCCCCCTCCAGACGCTGGCCCGGCGCCGGAAGAGGGCGGGCCGCGCCTCCGCCGGGACGCGCCCCCCCCGGGGGGACCTGGAGGAACCCCGACCCCTCCTCGGGCGCATCCGCCCCCGGGTTCTCCTCGCTGCGGGGGCGGCCCTGGGCGCGGTCCTCGCCATATTCCTCCTGCTCCCCCAGGGGCCGGGGCCCGGAGCCTCCGGCGGGGGGGCCCCGGCCTTCGCCATCTCCCTCCTCCAGGCCCCCTGCGCGGAGGCCGCCGCCCGAACCGTGGGCCTCTCCGGGGCCCCCCCGGCCAATCCCATGGAGTTCTGCGCCCGCCTGGAGCCCCTGCGCAAGTGCGCCCCCACCCGGAGCGGTCCCCTGAGCCCCGCCGACCTCCAGGGGACCCCCTACACCCAGGGGGAGGACGTCTCCCTCACCTGCCCCACCCCGGTGGGGACGGCGACCACCCGGCATCTCTTCGTGGTGGAGACCCCCGGGGGACTCCGCGCGCTGGACCTGGGAATTTAATTATCTTCGCCCGTATTTCCAGAAGACGAACCCGAGGAGCCCCACGACCACCAGCACGGCCATCACTCCGAGGGCCACGGTGCCGGCCTCGGCCTGGAGGGTGACCCGGTAGGACTCGCTGCGCTCCACCTGGTCGCTCTTGGCCTTGAGGGTCACCTTGTAGTCGCCGGGGGAGAGGTCCCCCGGGGGGGTGACGCGGACCTTGAACTGGGCGCTGGACCCGGGGGCGAGGGTGGCCACCCGGCGGGGCTCCACGGAGACGGTCCACCCCTGGGGGGTCTCGGCCTCCACCACCAGGTTGGTGAGGCTCCCCGCGTCCCCGGTGTTGAAGGCCCCGAGGTCTATGTCGGCGGTGGTCCCGCGGCCGGTGGTGACGGCGAGCCCCCGGGGGCTGTGGAGGGCCATGTCGTACCTCCCGCGGAAGTCGAGGGAGAGGTTGGCCTCGTAGCGGCGACCCCCGACCCCGGCGAGGGTGGCGGTGAGGTTGACGGAGCCCCCGGTGAGCCCCGGCGGGGGCAGGAGGAGGAGGACCACCTCGCGCTCCTGTCCGGCGGCGAGGCTGACGCGGCGCACCTCCTCGGTGGCCTTGTCGCTCTCCCGGTAGACATAGGACCACGCGGCGGGGAGCCCCGCCACGCCCAAGTCGAGGGTCTCGTCGCGGATGCCCTGGTTGCGCAACTTGAGGGTGAATTTTCCCCCCTCCTTGGCGCTCGCCGACTTGGAGGAGGCGTCGGGGGCGATGGAGACATAGTAGTCCTGGGGCTCCAGCCGGAGGGTCCCCAGGTCCACGCTCTTCCCCGCCCGGATGTCGGCCTCCACCGGCTGGCCCAGGCGCATCCCGGTGCCCTCCACCGAGAGGGTGTATTTGCCCACGGGGGCCTCGAGGCGCACCCGGCCGTCGGAGCCGCTGTTGGCCCGCGCGGTGACGTTGGAGCCCCGCAGCAGCCGCACCTCCACCCCGGAGACCGCCTGGCCCCGGCTGTCCTGGAGGGTGGCGGTGGCAGTCCCCCGCTCCCCCTGGAATGTCCGGGTGATTTTCACCGAGAGGGGGAAATACTCCTGGTCGGCCGCGGCATAGAGGGTGTAGTCCCCCAGGGGGGTCTCCCCGGTGGTGGAGACCTCCAGGGTCACCTCCCGCGTCTCCCCCGACGCCAGGAAGACCTTGAAGACCGGGGTCTGCCCCGATTTGAACTGGGTGGTCCAGTCCCGGGGAATGGTCCCCCGCTCCGCCCCCAGGTCCACCGTGGTCTCCCGCGGGTTCCGGTTGGTCAACTTGAGGGGGAACTTCACCGTCTCCCCCGCCTCGGCGGTCTGGCCGGGCACATCGGAGACCAGCCGCAGCCCCGAGGCGAGGGTGACGTAGGCGCTGCTGGAACCCAGGGAGACCACCTGAAGGGTGAACACCGTCTTCAGGACCATCTGGCCCCGCACCGGGTTGGAGACCAGGTCGGTGTGGGAATAGGAGTCCCCCTTCAGCAGCCCCACCGTCTTCGAGGAGGAGGGCCCCGTGATGGTCACCTGGAGGCTCGGCGGCTCCTTCGAGGCGTCAATGGCGAAGGAGAGGATGAGGTTGTCCAGCGTCACCGTCTGCCCCCCGGTCACGGTCCCCTGGATGAAGGTGGAGGACTGGGCCCCCGCCAGCCCCGACAGGACCAGAAGAGCAACCAGCGTGAGCGGTGTTTTTTCCACGCTCGCTATGCTCGCGTGGAAAAAACATAAAGGTTGGCCGTGGGCGCGCGCTGGGTAGAACCGGTGTATGAAATTTCCGCGAAGCGGAAATTTCACCGGATGTCCATCCTCATGAAGGCGATGTAGGAGAGGACAAAGAGGACTATGGGGAAGAGGGCGAGGAGGGCCACCTCGGGCCCCACGAAGCCCAGAGACTGGCCCAGGGAGAGGGGCCCCGTGGTGAAGGCCCCGGTGGACTCCTGGGCGGTGGGGTCCAGGATGAAGTTCTGGGCCCGCTCGTAGTTCTGCTGGGGGGAGATGAGCCCCAGGAGCCGTTCCACCCCCTGGACCCGCTGGGCATACTCCTGGAGGCGGGCCAGGGACTCGTTCAGTGCGGCCTCCCCCAACCCGGGGGCCACGCTCACCGCAGGGCTCGGGCCCAGCAGGCGGGAGACCGCCAGGTCCCGGGCCACCGGGGTCACGAAGGAGAGGAGGAAGACGATGAGCAGGCAGTAGAGGAGACTCATCCCGCTGTTCTTCGAGAGGGCGCTGGTGAAGAGGGCGATGGAGAAGAATACCGCCAGGTAGAGGAGGGAGACCCCCAGGAAGAAGGCGATGCGCCCCCCCTCCTCGGGCCCCACCGGGACCCCGAAGATGCCCATGAGCCCCACGGAGAGGAGGGCCACCGACCCCACCACGAGGGCCAGGGCCCCGAAGGAGCCCAGGATTTTGCCGTTGATGACGCTGTCCCGGAACACCGGGTGGCTCAAGAGGCTCACCAGGCTGCGCTCCTCCCTCTCCCGGGTCACTGCGTCGAACCCCATGGCGATGGCCACGATGAACCCCGCCAGGGGAAACAGCGTCCCCATCCTGCGGAAGAGGATGAGCCCCGAGGGCTTCTCGACGGACACCGGCCCCCCGAAGGAGAAGTTGGAGGACTCCAGGAAACGGGTCTGCTGCTGGTAACCCACCAGCCACTCCTGGTAGTCCCCCACCCCCTGGGCCAGGGCCACCAGCGAGAGCACCAGCACCACCAGGAAGGTCACCACGAACCTCCGGCTCGTCAGGTGGTTCAGGAACTCCTGCCGCGCCACAATCAGGAAACCGGGGGCCATGGGTATCCACAGTTTCACCCGGGAGGGAAAAAGGGGTTCGTTCTGAACACATCCGGCCCTTTTCTTTCCCGGGCGGGTCCGCCGGGAGCCGCTGGCGAGCGGACGAAGTCCGCGAGTTTTTCCGACTTGAATCGCTTTTCTTTCTTTTGTAGGTGGCCCCGGTTTTCCGCAGAAAAGCGGGGCCTCCGTTAGCCTCGGCTCCGCAGAGCCGAGGCGTGACAAAAGGTTGCGGCTTCGCCGCAACTCACTGGTTTCTCCGAACCCAGTGAGAAAGAAAAGGGATTCACCGCCACACGTCGCTGCTGGGGACCCGGAACCGGCCGCCGCCGTAGATGAGGGCGTAGTAGTCGAGGGAGTGGTCGCTCCCCCTCATTTTCACGCACCGGATGCGGCGGCGGGCGTGGGTGTTGTCGGGGACCTCCAGCTCCAGGTGGACGACCCCGTCGGCAAGGAAGTCGCTCCCGAACCGGCTGTAGGCCCGGGTGTCGGCCCCCATCTCGCTGATGAGGAAACTGGTCACGTCGAGCCGGTGCAGCCAGTCGAAAAACTCGAAGAGCGCCATGCGGCCATCCCCCGCCTTCGGGTCCCCCGTCTGCTCCATGATGGTGAGGTAGCCCGTGAGGCTGTCCAGCACCAAGAGTTCGATGCCCCCCTCCTCCTTCAGGTTCTCGATGTACCTCCGCACCATCTCCATGTCCCACCGCCTCGCGGGGTCGATGGAGCGGGCCTCCAGCCGGATGCGCCCCAGGTCCGACAGGGTCACCCGG
>JACQPP010000141.1 GCA_016207465.1 Methanobacteriota archaeon | reverse complement strand
CCTCCGGTCGCCCTGCAGGGGCGAACAAAGAAAGAAAAAAGGGATTTGGGCGGCGGTAGGGCGGGCGTTCACCGCTCCGGGCGGGTGAGCAGGAGGTTCTCCGGGACGAACCTGCGGAAGCCGCCGTCGAGGGTGGCCAGTCTCCACCCGTTCTCCATGGCATGCTGGCCGATGATGGCGTCGGCGACCCCGTACTTGAAGTGGGGCATGGCCGCCAGGAGGGTGGAGAGGGGGACGGTGTGGTAGCGGTAGGTCCGGGATATTTCGGAGAGGGCGGTGGAGGCCGCCGCCTCCCCCGAGAGCCTGCGGAAGACTCCGGCGTACTCGAAGAGGACCACGGTGTTGACGAGTTTCTGTCCCTCGACACCCTGCAACAGGGAGAGGGCCCGGTCCCGGAATTCGTGCCCCCGGATGGACGCGGACACCAGCACGGAGGTGTCAATCAGGTATTCCACATCTCGTCCCGCAGGCGCCGGATTTCGGCGGCCGTGACTTTTCTGCCGATGTCAATGGGGTGGTTGCGGGCCCACTCCAGGAAAGTGTCCCGTTCTCCCCCCTCCCCGGCGCGGGTGAGCCGGAGGCCCTCCTCCTCGGCGTCCACCCGGACGGCAGAGCCCGGCTGGAGCCCGAAGAGCCTGCGAAACTCCCCGGGGAGGGTGATGCGGCCTCGCCTGTCCACAGTAACAGTAGGCATACCCACTTGAAATGTGGGTACTTCCATATTTAAGTCTTCCGCCCATGGTCGGAGGAGTAATCCATTTACTTCCACCGTGGAAGTCCCCCCCATGGCCTCCCCTTCTCGGCCCGACCCGAACCCTCCCGCAGAAGACGTCCTCCTCCGCGGTCGGGCCTCGCCCCGCCCGGCATCCGCTCTCCTCGAAGGCCTCCGCCTCCTCACCCGCCTCCCCGGCAGAGGACCCCGGGGAATCGAATCCATCTCCCGGGTCCCCTGGCTCTTCGTTCCCCTCGGCATCCTCATCGGCCTCCTCTGGGGAATGGTTCTCCTCGGGGGGACTCTGGCTCTGGGCCCCCTCGCCGGGGCCGCCCTCGGTCTCCTCGCCCTCTACGGGCTCACCGGGGTCCTCCACTTCGACGGCCTCACCGACCTCGGGGACGCCCTCGCCGCCCCCCCGGAGAGGAGGCTGGATGCCCTCCGGGACCACGCCCTCGGGGCGGGGGGCCTCCTCCTCGGGGGCTCCGCCCTCCTCCTGCTCATCCCCGCGCTGATGTCTGCGGCGGGGGGAACCCGCCCCCTCCTCCTTCGCCTGGGGGTACTGGTGGCCGCCGAGGCCCACGCCAAGGCCGCCATGACGGTCCTCATCGGGCTGGGGCGCCCCATGGCGGAGGGGATGGCGCGGCCCTTCCTCCTCTCCCGCCGCCCCCACCACGCCCCGCTGGCAATCGGGCTCGCGGCAGTCTCCGCCCTCCTCTGGCTGGGCCCCCCGGGGCTGGCTCTCACCGCAGTCTCCCTGGGGGTGGCCCTCGCCCTCCTTGCCCTGGCCCATCGTGGCCTCGGCGGAGTCAACGGGGACGTGCTGGGGGCATCCAATGAGCTCACCCGCCTCGCGGTCCTCCTCTCGGCAGGGCCCCTCGGGCTCCTCTGAGCGAGACCAAAGATGAATAAAATTCTCTCAAAGAAAGAAAAAAGGGATTTGTCGGGGGTGGTCATGGCCGGGGGCAGGGGGACAAGGTTCGGAGGTCCGGGGAAGCCCCTGGCCCTCCTCCACGGGAGGCCCCTGGTGGAGTGGGTGGCCGAGGCCCTCGGCGGGGCCCATTCCATCTCGCGGGTCCGAATCGCGGGCTCCTCCCATCTCCCCCAGGTGGCCCGCTGGGCCCAGTGGGCGCGCCGGGGGTTCGAGGCCCGCCACCGGAAGCCCCTCGAATACCGGGGGACCCCCGGATTGGGCTATGTCGAGGACCTCCCCCCGGCCCTCCGGGGGCTCCGCGGCCCCGTGGTGGTGGCGGCCGCCGACATCCCCCGCCTCACCCCGCGCCAGGTAGACCGGATGGTGGAGGCCCACCGGGCCTCGGGGCTCCCCGCCCTCTCCGCCTGGATTGGCCCCAGGAGGCCCGCCGGCATCAACATCGTCTCTTCCGAGGCCGTGCGCCGTGGAGAGGCCTCCCCCGAGACCCGATACCGCCTGCGGGTCCCCCCGGGGCCTTCCGACTGCGTCGGAAAACCCCCGGCTCCCGGTGGAACCGGGGGTCCCTGGAACATCAACACCCACCGGGACCTCGCCCGCCTACAGAAGACACCATAGATTAACACAATCAATCACTCTAATCACAGGGGGAAACCCCGAACAATCAATGGGGTTACCCGCACTCGTTCGTAATTAGATTTATAACCCCCTCCGGGGGAAGATACTACGGGAGAGGCTTCGGGAAGGGATGTTTCCCAACAAGAAGATACAGGAACTGGTAGGCACCCGGGTCCAGGTGGAGATGAAGGGGGAGAAGCATCTCCTCGAGGGGACCCTGGCCAGCATGGACGACCACCTCAACCTCTACCTCACGGACACCAGCGAGATGACCAACGGGACCAAGTCCCGGAGCATGGGCAACGTGGTCCTGCGGGGGAACAACATCGTCCTCATCAACCCGGTGAAAGCATGAACCCCGACCCCCCCGCCCCCTCGCTGGCAAGCGCCACCATCCCCAAGGGGGCCAAGCGCACGGCGGTTCCGGCTGCACAGGCCGGGGGCGGCGCCGAGGAGCGCGCCCTCCGCATCGTCACCGGAATCCCCCACGGGGTCCTCCAGGCCGACCTCGCCAAGAAACTCAAACTCGACGCCCAGAAGACCGCCATCCTGGTGGCCCGCCTCGAGGCCCGCCGCCTCATCGTCCGCCACCTGGAGAAGTCCAACGGGACCCAGGTCTACCGCATCTCCCAGGCCCCCCGCTCCGACTACAGCCTCCTCCTCGCCGGGGGCAAGGTGGCCCCCTGCATCGGCTGCACCCTCGAGTGCTACCCCGAGTCCTGCGAGATCTTCACCGAATGGATCGGCCACCTGAACCGCGCCCCCAACGGCAACCACCAGATGGCCCCCGCCCCGGCGG
>JACQPP010000140.1 GCA_016207465.1 Methanobacteriota archaeon | reverse complement strand
GCCCGGGGGCGGGCCGGGCCTGCCCCCGTGGGTGGACCCCACCCTGCTCCCGGATGGGCGACGCATCACCCCCTATGTGGGCGGCTGAATCGCGGCGTTGGACAGAACTTTATAGATTCGGTCCCCGATTCTCCTGTGATGGTGTCTGCCTCCCGGACCCTGGATGTGCGCGGCCTGATGTGTCCCATCCCGGTGGCGAAATCCAAGCGGGCCATCCAGCAGGTCGGGCCCGGGGAGGTGCTGGAGATTCTCTCGACGGACCCGGCGGCGAAGCAGGACATCCCCGCGTGGGCGAGGCGGGACGGCCACGAGCTGGTGGAGGCGCGGGTGGAGGACCCGAAACTGCTGGTGTTCTACGTGAAGCGGGGCGTCTGATGACCCCGGGAGTGGAGGTGCGGGTGGTGGAGGTGCGGACAGGGGAGTGGGAGCAGGCGTGGCTGGTCCCGGAGATGGTGCAGGCCGAACTTGTCGTGCGCCCGGGGGGCGGGGGGGAGGTGCGGGTTGTGGGGGGCATCAACGGCAAGAGCCTCACTACACTGCTCAAGGTGCTTCTGGAGCGCGGCTCCTTTGACACCTACTTCGGTTCCGGTGTGCCCCTGCGGCTCCGGCTTCATGGGAGCGAGGTGGAGGCGGGGGTTCGTCCCCGCGGGGCACCGGAGCTGGTCTCGGCGCGCATCGGAGTGGAGGAGTGGGCCGACCGGTTGAGGCGGGCCCTGGAGGAGTTCGAGGCGGGGGTGGAGAGGATGGGAGGCTCGGGGGACGAGAGCGCGGTGCGGGAGGACGTGGAGGCCCTGTGGGCCCTGTGGGAGGAATGGAAGCGGAAGAACGCGTAGTTACGCGGTTCCGGTGGAGGGGGTCTCCTCGACCATCTGGACGTGGCGGGGGAGGATGAAGACGAGGACTCCGGGGATGACGAGGAGGAGTCCGAGGGGGTTGCCGGAGAAGAGGAGTTCGCTGGCCACGGCGACGATGGCGACGGCCCCAAGCTTGGAGCCGAGGAGGACGAGGCGGATGGTGGTGAAGGAGTAGGTCCCGGGGAAGGGGGGGAAGAGGAAGCGGCCCTGGCGGAGTTTCTGCCGGAGTTCGATGCGGGTCTGTTTGGTGGATTCGAACATGGTGTTTTTTCTTTTTTCTTTAGTTAATTTTTCTTTTTTCTTTTAACACGGGTCGAAAAGAAAAAAGAAAAATTATGGGGGCAGGAGGCCGAGGGGGCCGTGGTCGCGAGGCCGGACGAAGGACTTCTTCGGGTCGTATTTCTCGATTCCCATGGCGACGCGGCGCATGTAGAGGACGTAGGAGTCGTAGTCTATTTCCTCGGGGCAGACGGCGGTGCAGGCGCCGCAGGTGAGGCACTCCCAGAGCCCCACCCCATCGAACTGTTTCTGGTAGGAGTTGTAGATGAGGTTGAGTTTGGGGAAGGGCTTGCTGGTGACCTGGGTGATGGGGCAGGCGTCGTCGCAGAGCCAGCACTGGTAGCAGCGGTTGAGCTTGAACTCGTATCCCTTCTGGAGGCTTTTGAGCCAGAAGTAGAATCCGGCGGCCACGGGGAAGGGGGCGAGGTAGGTGATGGCCTTGAGGAGGGGGAAGGAGAAGTTCTGGTTGTGGAAGTACTGCTGGTCAATAATCATGTTGACGGAGTACATGGACTGGGTGGCGATGAACATGACCCCCCAGATGCCGAAGGCGGCGCGGAAGGGGGCGGCGACGGGGCGCCTCTCCTTGCCGCGGTCAATGAAGGGGAGGGCGCCGAGGACCATGAAGGGGACTCCGGAGAGGGCGCTGCCCCAGAAGAGGGCGTTGAGCTCGACAATCTCGGGAGTCAGCGGGGGGAGGCCGGGGGCGAGGATGACGGGGATGTCCTCGGCGAGTTTGAGGATGCCGAAGGACCAGAGGAGGTACCAGTCGGGGAAGATGAACTCGGTCTGGGAGTCGAGGTTCCCCGGGGGGTTCAAGGGGGGGGCGGCGAAGGCGGTGAGGAAGAGGAGGATGGCCATCACCGCGGTGATGAGGATGGTGTCGCGGATGGCTTCGTAGGGGAAGAAGGGGCGCCCCTCCATGAGTTCGTAGCCGAGGCTCTTCTTGTAGGTGTCGAGGTAGTGGCGGTCGAGTTCCCTCCTCACTTCGAGGTATTCGCGGGTGAGGTCCAGGAGGCGCACCATGGGCGTCAGTGGGGCTCCGCCACGCCCTGGATCCAGACGATGAGCATGTGGACAATCATGAGGACGGTGCCGATGGCGGGGAGGATGAAGATGTGGAACCAGTACATGCGGAGGACGGTGGCGGGGCTGAGGGTGACGCCGCCGAAGACCAGGTTGGCGGCGATGGGGCCGAGGCCGGGGAGGGAGGTGGCCATGTTGACCCCGATGGTGGCGGCGCCCACGGCGAGGGTGTCCCAGGGGAGGAGGTAGCCGGAGTAGCCGAAGAAGAGGGTCACCTGGAGGAGGATGAGGCCGATAATCCAGTTGAGCTCGCGGGGGTTCTTGTAGGAGCCGGTGAAGAAGACGCGCATCATGTGGAGGAAGACGATGGCGACGAACACGTGGGTCCCCCAGTGGTGGAGGGAGCGCATGATGTAGCCGAAGGGGACATCGGTCATGATGAAGCCCACGCTCTCGTAGGCGGGGGAGGGGGCCCCGGCGGCCTTGACCACGCCGGAGGGGATGTAGTAGAAGCCGAGGACGACCCCGGTGATGACCAGTTCGAGGAAGACCACGAAGGCGAGGCCGCCGAGGCAGTAGAAGGGGTACCAGGCCCAGACGCTCTTCACGTTGTATTTGTCGCTGTGGCTGGTGGGCATCTGGCGGTGGATGGTGTAGTAGGCGTCCCTGGCGGGCATGAGGGCCAACTGCTCGGAGAAGTGGCGGAGGCGGAGGCGCTCGTCAATCCAGGCGAAGAGGATGAGGTAGGTCTTCTCGATGAGGGTGAGGGGCTTGCGATCGCCGAGCTGGCGGATGGCCTGGCGCTTGCGGTCGAGGCGCTCCTTGGCCTTGGGGCCGATGATGCCGGTGAAGACCAGGGCGAGGAAGACGACGCTGAGGGCGATGATGAGGCCGAGGACGACGGGGACCAGGGGGTTCTGGGCGAAGAAGCCAGGAGCGGGGCTGGCGGCCAGCGCTTCAGCGGCCATCATTCCACATCCACCCCGCAGTAGACATACCAGTCGGGCTTCTCCGGTGCGCCGATGATGCGCCCATCCACAATCTTGATGGGAATCTGGGGGAGGGCGCGCTTGGCGGGGCCCCCTTGCCACATGGCCCCCCGGTATCTCTTGCCCTTGTAGTTGTCGGTGACGATGGCGTGGGGGTCGTAGCGGGAGTCGTGGCAGATGCACCAGATGAGGTTCTGCACCTCGGGGCGGGACACCCGCCAGTTGGGGCGGCAGCAGGCGTGGGGGCAGGTGCCCCAGAGGGCCACGATGTTCTGCTCCACCCCGGGGGCGTTGGGGACCACGGGGAAGGTGAAGCCCTGGTCGTTCACCGTGGAGGCGGCCCCGCCGAGGTTGAGGGACTTCCGGGGGTCAATGCGGATGAGGACGGCGGGGAAGCCGTTCCAGGTGGCCTGGGCCCCCATGCCCGCCTCCGTGAAGTCGGAGACCACGGCCTCCTGGCCCACCTTGGAGGCATACCACACCTTGAGCTTGATGGCGGTATCGTCGGCGGTGTAGAGGAAGGGGGCCTCCTTCAGCTTGATGCCGGGTTTCTTGTAGGGGGCGAGGGAGAGGAAGGTGGCGGCGGCGGTGCTCGCCAGGGCGCCCACGGCGGCGGCCCCCACGGTCACCTTCAGGAACATCCGGCGGGTGAGCCCTTCCTCCGGCCCCATTACGGGCGTGTTGTCCTGGGCCATGCTACAGCGGGGACCAGGGCTCGTTCTTGTTGGGCACCTGCTTCCACCTCCGCTTCTTGATGATGATTTCGTCGGGGAGCATGTAGCGCCAGTAGAGGAGGAGGAGGACCGCCAGGATGAGGAAGGCCATCCCCGCCCAGAGGGAGGCCTCCATCTGGTCCCAGCGGTTCACAATCCAGAGGACCACCAGCATGTCGAAGAGGACCTCGCAGGCGGTGAGGGCCGCCATGACCCCGACCAGGGCGCGGCTGGGTTCCTCCGGGGGCTCGTACTGGACCACCTGGCCCAGGGGCTCCGGGGTCCCCAGGGGGTTCACGGGGGCATCGGCCCGCCGCCGGAGCTCGGCCTCTGCCTGCTCCACGGTGAGCTTGCCTTCCTTCACCTGCTCGAGGACATCCCGCATGGCTACCTCTTCTTGCTGAACCGGACGACGGCGTAGGCGATGAGCATCAGGAGGAAGGTGGCCCCCAGCCCGAGGAGGCCCAGCCAGTAGGCCCGCAGGTGGAATCCCATCTCCTGGGGCCTGGGGCCCTTCTCGCCGCCCCCGGCGGCGGCCACCGGCTCGTACATGAACTCGGAGCGGAGGTAGGAGATGATGTCCCACTTCTGCTGGTCGTTCAATTCGGCGAAGGCGGGCATGATGGTGCCCGACCGCCCCAGGGTGATGGTCTTGAAGAGGTCCGCGTCGCTCCGGGCGGCGAAGCGGCCCAGGTCGTGGAAGTTGGCTGGAGGCGGGGCCACCCCCGAGACCCCGTCCCCGAGGCCTGTCTTGCCGTGGCAGGAGACGCACTTCTGCTCGAAGAGTGCCTTCCCGCGCTCCGGGTTCGGGGCCTTGGCCGGAGGGGCCATGGAGTCGCCGCCCGCCGCCGGGGCCGCTGGAGGAGCCTCCGGGGTGGCCCCCAGGGCCCAGCCCCCCCAGAGGAGCAGAACCGAGAGCAGTAGCACCCAACGGGTGGCGGGAGAGGCGGAGGCCATGAGGGGTTCCTGCGAAGAATGAGATAGTCCACTTATAAACTTATCTCCAGTTCTTATAGATACGCGCGACCTCGGGCGCGCGACAAAAACTTATCCCCCTCTTCTCCCCTATTGGGCTTCATGCGCGTGAAGGACCTCATGTCCCGGCGGGTCTTCACCGTGGCCCCGGAGGCGACGGTGGACGAGGCCGCCCGCGTCATGAGCGACAACCAGATTGGGTGCCTGGTGGTGGCGGAGAAGGAGGGGATTGCGGGCATCCTCACCGAGCGGGACCTCCTCAACCGGATTGTCATCCCCGGGAAGAACTCCCGCAAGATGCGGGTGGAGCAGGTGATGACCGCGCCGGTGCAGACCATCGGCCCCGAGGCGAGCGTGGACGAGGTGGCCGACCTCATGTCCACCCACAAGTTCCGCCGCCTCCCGGTGGTCCAGGGGGGCCGGCTGGTGGGCATCGTCACCAGCACCGATGTGGTCCGGGTTTACCTCGACGTGGACAAGGTTGTCCGGGACATCGCCCTCAAGGAGACCGCCCGGGCGCCGCCCAAGAAGGGGTGAGAAGATGGACCCGCGGGCCAACCACATGGAGGCGACCTTCCGGGCCCTCCGCCGCCTCTACCCCGAGGACACGACCGCCCTGGGAAACCGGGGAGAAGAGCCATTCCCGGTTCTCATCTCCACCATCCTGAGCCAGCGGACCCGGGACGAGGTCACCGAGGAGGCCTCCCGGCGCCTCTTCGCCCGCTACTCCACCCCGGAGGCCATGGCCCGCGCGAGCCCCCGGGACCTGGAGCGCCTCATCCGGCCCGTGGGATTCTACCCCACCAAGGCCCGCCGCCTCATCGAGGCCTGCCACCACCTCCTGGAGCGCCACGGGGGCCGGGTCCCCGACACCCTGGAGGAACTCCTAAGGGTCCCCGGGGTGGGGCGGAAGACCGCCAACTGCGTCCTCGTCTACGGCTTCGGCCAGGAGGCCATCCCGGTGGACACCCACGTCCACCGCATCACCAACCGCCTCGGATGGGTGAAGACCCGGAGCCCCGAGGAAACCGAGATGGCCCTCGCCCGCCTCGTGCCGCGCCGCCACTGGCTCCCCCTCAACCACCTCTTCGTCCAGTTCGGCAGGGACATCTGCAGGCCCATCGGCCCCCAATGCCCCCGGTGCCCCATCGCCGGGTGCCCATCGAGGAGAGCATGAGCATTGGAAGGGCCCGGGCGTGGGGTGCGGCGAGCATCATCAACGCCATCCCCGACTGGAGAGGGGGGGCCTTCGCCATCGGGCTGGAGACCCGGGCCCGGGTCGAAGTGGGGGGGGACCTCCATGGAATCACCGCCACGGCCTGGGGGATGGAGGAGCGGGTGGACACCCGGCTCATCCGGTCCGCGGTCCAGGACATCATCGGGGACCGCCGGGTGGGAGCCCATGTGGAGGTGGAGAGCGGGGTTCCCCCGGCGCGGGGGCTCAAGTCGAGTTCCGCCGCCGCCAACGCCGTGGTGGCGGCCACCCTCCGGGCCCTCGGGCGCCCCGCCGGGCGGGAGCAGGTGGTGCACCGAGGGGTCCGGGCGGCCCGCCAGGCCGGGGTCACCATCACCGGGGCCTACGACGACGCCACGGCCTCCATGATGGGGGGATATGTGCTCACCGACAACCGCCGGATGCGGGTGCTCCGGCGGGGACGCCTGGACCGCCGGGTGCTGCTCCTCATCCCGCCCAAGCGGGCCTACACCGCCCACACCCCGGTGGCGCGCCTCCGGGCCTACGCCCCGGCCTCCCGCCACGCCTTCACATTGGCCATGGGGGACCGTCTGGAGGAGGCGATGCTCCTGAACGGCCTGCTCACCACCCAGGCCCTCGGGGCCCCCCTGGAGCCCCTCTTGGAGGCCCTCCAGAGGGGGGTGCAGGGGGCCAGCCTCTCCGGGACCGGCCCCGCCTATGCGGCCCTCCTCCCCCGGCGGGGGGCCCCGGGGCTCGCCCGCGCCTGGAAGAGATGGGGAAAGGTCCTTGAGACCCGGGTCCAGAACACGCCGGGAGGACCGATTCGCTAGACCATGTCGAGCCTGGACACCCACCGGCGGCAGGTGCGCGAGGTGGACCGGAGGATGGTGGAATTGATGGCCCGTCGCATCAAAATCGCCGGGTACATCTACCACGCCAAGGAGCGCCAGGGGAGGCCCATCCGGGACCCCGTCCAGGAGAGACGGGTGCTCGCCGAGGCCGAGAGTGCCGCCCGCCGCCTGGGGCTGGACCCCCGCCGGGTGCGGCGGGTCTTCCGGGAACTCATCGAGATGAGCGTGGAGCACCAGCGGAGACTGGAGAAGAGGGAACGCAAGCCACCCCGAGGATGATTCGCCCCCTCCTTCCCCTCCTGCTCCTCGCCCTCCTGGTTCTCCTGGGCGGGGGACTCCTCCAGCACTACGAGCGGGCCCAGGGCCTGGAGAGGGAGCTCGATGTCACCCGGGGGGCCGCCGAGGCCCTGCGGGGGAGCCTGGGAGATGCCCGCTCCGAGGTCCGGCGGCTCCAGGACGAGACCCTCCGGCTGAACCGGGACATGGCCTCCCTGAACCGCAGCCTGGAGAACACCCGGAGCGCCCTGGGGACGCGGGACTCGGAGGCACGCGACCTGGGGGAGAGAGTCAGCGAGCTCACCCGGAGGCGGGCGGCGAACCTCACCCTGGTGGGAACGGTCTCCCGGCGCGGAGGGGGAGACCAGGGGGTCGCCTTCCGGGTCCGCGCGGAACTGCGCCACGGAAAAGGGGACATCCTGGTCAACGGCTCCGCCCTCCCCACCGGGGACGCCCTCGACCGGAGCCTCCGGGATGCCCTCCGGGCCGCCCAACTGGCCACCGGCGTCCCCCTGGGGATGCGGGACATGGAGGCCACCTTCGAGGGCAACTTCACCAGCGTGGACGGGGAGAGCGCGGGGCTCCCCCTCGCCCTCCTCTTCTCCGACCTGCTCCAGAACCGCAGCATCGCCCCGGGGACCCTGGCCACCGGAACCATCACCGCGGCGGGGACCGTGGGGAAAGTGTCCGGAATCCGAGAGAAGGCCCAGGCGGCCAGCCAGACTGGGGCCACCCGCCTCCTGGTCCCCCCGGGCGAGGGGGTCCCGGTGGAGGGCATCACACTGGTCGAGGTGCGGAACCTCACCGAGGCCATGGAGATTGCGCTGGGCCCGCTTCGCGGGCTGTGAAATTTTTGCCTTTGGCAAAAATTTCACAAAAGGAGTCTCTACCGAGCCCCACCCCAGCCAACCTTTATGTTTTTTCCACGCGAGCGTAGCGAGCGTGGAAAAAACAACTTTGACATACGCCAGGGCAGGGGTGGACATCCGGGCCAAGGAGCGCTCCATCGAGGCCCTTGTCTCCCAAGCCCCCTACCGCCGCAGGGGCCCCGGGAGACCCGTACTGGTGGGCCACTACGCGGGGCTGGTGGACATCCCCCGGGGCCGCCTCGCCGCCATCACCACCGACGGCGTGGGGACCAAACTGCTCGTGGCCTCGGCCCTGCGCCGGTGGGACACGGTGGGCATTGACTGCGTGGCCATGAACGTCAACGACCTCCTCGCCATCGGGGCGGAGCCCATCGCCTTCGTGGACTACCTGGCCCTGGAGAGGCCCGACCCCCGCATCAGCCGCGAGATTGGCCGGGGGCTCCAGAGGGGCTGCCGCCAGGCCCGCTGCACCCTCGTCGGGGGGGAGACCGCCATCCTCCCCGACCTCATCCGGGGTCCACCGCGTCGAAGAGGCGGTGGACTATCTTCGGAGAAGATAGGCTTCGACCTCGCGGGGACCGCCCTCGGCATGGTGGACCGGGGCCGGGTCATCACAGGCCGGGCCATCCGCCCCGGCGACACCGTCATCGGCCTCCCGAGCTCCGGCATCCACAGCAACGGCCTCACCCTCGCCCGCCGCATCCTCCGGGAGGCGGGCCTCGGCTACCGGAGCCCCTGCCCCTGGAACCGCCGCCGGAGCCTGGGGGAGGAACTCCTGGAGCCCACCCGCATCTATGTCCCGGAGGTCCTCCGCCTCATCCGCGGCGTCCGCGCCCGGGGGCTGGCCCACATCACCGGCTCCGGCCTCCTCAAATGGCACCGCCTCACCCCCCACGGGCTCCACCTCACCCACCCCCTCCCCCCCCAGGCCATCTTCGGGTTCCTCTGGGAGACAGGCGACAACGAGCTCCGCGAGCTGTACCGCACATTCAACATGGGCATGGGATTCCTCGCCGCGGTGGCCCCCCGCGACGCCCCGCGGGCCCTCCGGCTCGCCGGACCCCGGGCCCGGGTGGTCGGCGAAGTCACGCGAGACACCGCAATTCGAGTGAGAATCCTGAGGGTCAACTGAGACAGACCATGGCAATCCGGCTGGTGGTGGTGGACTACGACCGCACCATCACCCGCCGGGACCTCAAGGCCGACCTCCGCTGCCTCGCGGCCCTCCGCCGTCTCCGCCAGCGGGGGGCCCGGACTGCCATCGTCTCCGGGCGGTTCTACCCCTTCCTCTCCCGGTTCCGCCGCCGCTTCCCCGGGGTCCTCGACGGATTCGTGGCCGAGAACGGGTGCATCGGATATGCCCGGGGGCGCAAGGAGGTGCTGGGGGAGGCGGGTGGGCCGCGGGCCCCCCTGCTCCATGCCGTGGGGAAGATGGGGATTCCGTGGGCCGCCGGGGAGGTGGTGGTCTCGGTCCTCTCCCGGGACGAGCCGAGGGTCGCCCCCCACATTCCCCCCGGCTGGGTGGGAATCCGCAACATTGATGCCCTCATGATACTCCCCCGGGGTGTCACCAAGGAGACCGGTGTCCGCTGGCTCCAGCAGGCATATGGGGTGACGCGGCGGGAGACCGCGGGGGCCGGGGACGGGGAGAACGACATCGTCTTCCGGCGGGTCTGCGGGACCCTCGGCGTCCCCTCCAACGCCGTCCCCCCCCTGCGCAGGGCGGCGGATTTCGTTTCGCGGAGGCCCTGCGGCGGGGGAACCCTCGAGTTCCTGCGCCTTCTGGAAACCATGAAGGTTTAAGGCCCAGGGGGCCGTTGGTTCCAGCCGTATGCCCGAGCTGGCCGCGGCGGCCGAGAAACGGTCGGATGTCTTCAACCGGGCCTCGACGAGCCGGGTGGTGGCCGGGGGCTCCTGGCAGATTATCCCCGGGTTCGCCGGGGGGATGCTTCTCTTCGCCTGGGTCCTCCTGGGGAGCCGCACCTATGGGGCCGCCCGGTTCGAGTATTTCATCACCGCCCAGGCCCTCCTCCAGGTCCTCACCTTCCCCGCCATCGGCCTCGGCCTGACCTTCATGCGCTACGTGTCGGCGGCCCTCACCCGGAGCCCCGAGGAGGCCCGCACCACGGCGGGGCAGGCCGCCCAGGTGTTCCTCATCACCGGGGCCGCCCTCATGGCCCTCCTCCTCCTCTTCATCTACGGGGTGGTCCCCAAGCCCCTGGACCAGGTCTCCTTCACCCTCCTCGCCCTCATCATCCCCCTGGTCTACATCCGGGACATCCTGACATCCACCATCGGGAGCGCGGCCCGCTTCGACTACGTGGGGGTGGTGGGGGCCCTCTTCGGGGTGGGAATCTTCGGGACCGGCCTCCTCCTCATCTCCACCGGCGACCCCCTGTCCCGGGCCCACTTCCTCAGCCTCACCCTCGTCGGGGGCATCGCGGTCACCGCCCTCATGGCCCTCCTCCTGGTGGGGCGGGTCTCCCCCTTCCCCGTCCGCGGCCTCTTCCGGGTGGGCCTCACCCGCGGGTTCGCCCGGGAGTTCGCCTCCTACGGCCTCTACACCTGCCTCGCCAACGTGGCCACCTTCGGAATCATCCTCCAGCTCAGCGTCCTGGGGGTCAAGAGCCTCAACTACATGGGGGTCCTCAGCGAGGCCGCCGTGGGAATCTACGGCATCTCGACCCTGGGGGCCTACATCGTGACCCTCATCACCATCATGGCGGTCCCCATGGTCCCCGAGGTCTCCCGGGCCCGCGAGGTCGGGGACAAGGCCCTGGTGGACTCCATCGTCAAGACCATGCTCAAGCTCTGCCTCTCCATCGGGGTCCTCATCGCCACCATCTTCACCGTCTTCTCCCAGGTGGTCCTCGCCGTCCTCCTCCCCCGCGGGGACCAGGCCGCCGCCCTCCTCCTCGGGGGCCACGAGGCCGTCGCCCTCACCACCATCGGCATGGTCCTCTACGCCGTGGCCACCATCCTCGGGGCCACCCTGGTGGGAACCGGACAGGCCCGCTACGCCGGGGCCTGGCTCGGCCTCGGGGCCCTCCTCACCGCCGCCGGGACCATCCCCCTCGCCCTCCTCGCCGGGCTCCCCGGGGCCGCCCTCATGCTCCCCCTCTCCGCCCTCGTCATCCTCCCCCCGCTGATGCACCGGATGCGCCGCACCCTCGGCACCCGCCTCTCCTGGGGCCTCTTCCTCCGCCCCCTGGCCGCCGCCGCCATCGTCTCCCTCGTCTTCTCCCCCCTCACCTCCAGGGTCCTCGGCGCCGGAGGAATCGCCTCCACCCTCCTCACCGTCGCCCTCTCCTTCAACCTCCTCCTCCTCGTCTTCGCCATCCTCCTCACCCTCCTCGGATTCTACGACGAGGAGGACTACCGCATGATAGAGGACATCTTCACCTCATTTGGCATGAGGCCCATCGGCCGCTTCGCCGGACGAGCATTCCGTGCCCTCCACCGCCGAAGCCCCCTCGCCCCGCCCCTGTAGCGACAATCCGCAGATTTCGCAGATGACGCAGATTTTTAACACATCTGCGGTATCTGTGTCATCTGCGGATTCGTTGTTTGACTGGCGAGAAGGGGAGGTTAATGTCGTCCCAGCCTCGGAACCGGCCCCTCGAAGGGCTCCCCCGGCAAATCCTTCACTTCACCCAGATAGGTCCCGTCCAGCAGATAGACCTCCCCCCGGGGGAGGTCAATGGCCTCGCTCTTGAAGAGGGGCCCGATGACCCCCCGGGGTCCCAGCCGGTTCACTGGGACCCCGGCCAGCAGGGGGTTGAAGGCAGGCATCAGGTAGACAGGGATTCTCCGGCGGCACACGGCGCGAAGCCTCTTGGGAAGTCTGGAGGGGCGCAGGTGGGCCCGAATCCACACCGGCTCCCTCTGGCGGCCCCCCACCTCATCCCGGAACTCCACCACCAGATGGTCGTGGCCCAGGATGAGGGCGGGAGCCTTCAACAGCCCCGGGGCGGGCCAGGTGTGACCGTGGAGGTAACCCACGCCGTCAATGAGTGCCCCAGACATGGGGTGGATGGCCACCGTGTCCCCCAGGAGGTCCCGCAGGAGCCCATCATGGTTTCCCGGGACAATCTCCACAGGGACCCGCTCCCTCAGGCTCGCGAAGAAGCGGGGGACCTCCCTCCGCTCCATCCACGAGGAGCCCCCCACGGTGTGCTTCACGTCCCCCAGCATCACCACCCGGCGGGCCCCCGCCTCCTCCACCGCCCCCCGCAGGGCCCCCAGGAGCCGGTCGGTCTGGCTCGGAATCCGCACCCCCCGCCTCCGCTTCTCCGCCTCCAATCCCAGGTGGATGTCGGCAATCACCACCACCGGCTCCCGGTTCTCCACCCGCAGCGCGGGCCGGTGGAGCACCGGCACGATAGAGACCATCTTTTTTCCTCGCTCACTCCGTTCGCTCGGAAAAAAGATAAAGGATATAACCGGGGATAACGTTTCCACAACTACCCATAGGGGAAATTCGGGCGACCGAAGGGAGCCCGAATTTCCCACTCCCCAGAGGAAACACGATGGCCAACGCCGGAATCGCCCTCATCGCCACCCCCCTGGCCAATGTCCTCCCCCGCATCTACCAGGCCCTCGAGAGGGCCCGGGTGGAATACACCCAGGTCACCCACGGCCCCCTCCTCCAGGTCTACATCGAGCTCACCGGCCCCCCCGCCCGCCTCCGCGCCCTCACCCAGCGGCTCCGCCGCATCTCCGGGGTCCAGAAGGTCGAGCGCTACAAGCCCTTCCGCCAAATCTACGGCAAGCGCGTGATTGTCATCGGCGGCGGGGCCCAGGTCAGCCAGGTGGTCCTCGGGGCCGTCAGCGAGGCCGACCGCCACAACCTCCGCGGCGAGATGATTAGTGTGGACACCATCCCCCTCGTCGGGGAGGAGAACCTCGCCGAGGCCGTCCGCGCCGTGGCCCGCCTCCACCGCGCCGCCATCCTCATCCTCGCCGGCTCCATCATGGGCGGCGACGTCACCCAGGCCGTCCGCCACCTCCGCCGCCGCCACCACATCCCCGTCGTCGCCCTCAACATGGCCGGCGGCGTCCCCCGCGAGGCCGACCTCGTCGTCACCGACCCCGTCCAGGCCGGAGTCATGGCCGTCATGGCCATCGCCGACACCGCCAAATTCGACATCCGCAAGACCAAAAAGAGAGTGTTCTGAAAAGAAAGAGCGGGTTTATTCGGGCAGGACTCTCGCCACGATTTTCTCCCCCTTCTTCCGGGCCTCCAGGAGGCGCTTGGTGTCGGGCATCCCCTTGGTGAGCCGGATGTCCCCCCGGCGCCCCACGGTGGCGTTGAAGAGGAAGTCGTCGCTCACGTAGACCTCCACCTTCTTGCCCACCAGGTCGGGGAGCTGGACGAGGAGGTGCTTGTCGCTCTCCTCCAGGGCGGGGACCACCTCCGGGCGGGGCTCCTCGGACTCCTTCTCCTCCAGCCGGACGTCGAGGCTGACCCCCAGCTTGGACTCGATGCGGGAAACGGTGCGGCCCCCCTTGCCGAGGACGCGGCCCATGGTGTCCCCAGTGACGTAGACGGCGGCCCGGGTGTCGCTGAGCATCTCCACGCGGTAGTCGTCGGTGAGCTTCGCAATCTCCCTCGAAATCCGGGACTCGATGGACTTCCACGATTTGGGGCGGCGCTTCTCGATGGGCATCACCACCACCTGCTCCCCGTAGGTGTAGACCTCGTACTCCGCCATCTCCTGCTCGAAGTCGAGGACCTCGATGACCGGGCGGGCCAGGTCGGCCTCCACCATGCCGTGGGGAACCTTCACGGTGAACCGCAGGATGAAGACCCGCTCCAGGCGCCCCTTGTCAATGAAGAGGATGGTGTCCACCACCTGGGGGATGACCCCGAGGTCGATGCGCCCCAGGAGCCGCTGGAGGGCGTCAATGGCCCGGGTCGCGTGGACCACCCCGATCATGCCCACCCCGGCGAGGCGCATATCCGCGTAGACCTCGAAGTCCCGGCTCCGCCGCATCTCGTCGAAGATGGTGTAGTCGGGCCGCACCAGCAACAGGATGTCCCCCGTGTTCACCATGCTCCCCTCCAGGGCCGTGTACTGGGTGACCTGGGGGGAGACCTTGAGGTCCCGGGGGCTCTCCATGGTCTTCACCACATAGCCGGCCCCGGAGAGGAAGTCGGCCACCGAGGCGGCGAAGGTGGACTTCCCCGCCCCCGGGGGCCCCGCGATGAGGATGCCCCGCTGGCGCTCCGAGAGCCTCTCCTTCAATTCCTTCTGCAGCTTGTAGTCGTCCAGGGTCACCGTGGCGATGGGGCGCACCGCGGTGATCTCCAGGCCGTTGGAGAACGGGGGCCGGGCGATGGCCACCCGGAGGTCCCCAATCTGGAGCACCGTGGCCCCCCGCCGCTCAATCTCCACATACCCCTGGGGGTTCTTCTTCGCCGCCTCCATGAGCTCGTGGGCCATGTCCTTCAGCTCGCGCTCGGTGAGAGAGGAGTCCCCCAGCTTCACATAGCGCAGTTTGCCCACGGAGCCCCGCTTCGCCATGGGAATCGCCCCCTCCTTGAGGTGGACCGACATGGTGTCCTTCGTGAAATACCCCAGCACCTTGAGGTCCCGGGGCTCCGGCTTCACTGGGGCCAGATACTCCACCTCGATGCCCTTCGCCCGCGCCACCTCCGCCTGCACCAGGTCGCTGGTGAGAAAGGTGGCCGCATTCTCCACCGCCACCTTCCGGATGAGGGCGTCAATCTCGCCCCCGGAGGCCAGCTTGATTTGCTCCAGGGTGGGCCGCTCCCCCGCATAGCCGAGCTTGATGCGGCGCTCCCTCGACAGCTCCCCCAGCCGCTTCAGCTCCTGGAGGCCGCTGAACCCCACCTCCCGCCCCGCGTTCGCCTGGGACTCCAGCTCCGCCACCACCGCCTCCGGGACAATGATGGATGCCCCATCCAGCTCCCCCCGCTCAATCTTCTCCGTGATGCGCCCGTCAATGATGACGCTGGTGTCGGGAACCAGTTTCAGGGACACGATATGAAACTCTTCTTCTTATAAAACTACTATCCATCCATGGCCTCTCCCCCCGCGCTCTTCGACTACCGCCCCCTCCGCGCCTCCCCCATCCTCACCGCTCTCCTCCTCGTCCTCGCCGTGGCCACCCTCTCCGCCCTCCTCCTGCCGGCCACCACCCGCGGTGTCTACCCCCCCGTCCACCTCGCCCTCCCCACCCTCCTCCTCGCCCTCCTCATG
>JACQPP010000139.1 GCA_016207465.1 Methanobacteriota archaeon | reverse complement strand
GTCCACCACCGCCCGGTAGGAGCGGATGGCCCCCTGGGACTCCAGCCGCCCCACGGCCTCCCGCACCCTGGCCTCCGGCACCCCCAGCTGCGCGGCGATGGCCCGCGGTGTCGCCCGCGCATCCTTCTCCAGAATCTCCAGAATCTCCCTCTCCTCTCTCTTGGGCGCCACGGAGTTTAAATCCGCAAATCCGCATATCAATCCTTCGCAGATGGAACCCGAACTCCGGAATCCTCCGCGTCGAAGAGGCGGGGGACTATCTCCGCAGGAGATAGGGCGGGTGGAGCACTGGTGCCGAGTCCTCGGCCTCTCCCCGGCTCCCCCGGTGGAGCCGGGGCGACGCAGCTTCTACTGGGGGGGCACCTGCGTCATCAACACTGCCTCCCCCCACCTCGACAACGACCTCGTCCACGAGCTGCACCACTGCCGCGACGACCGCCGCTTCCCCCTCGAACACCTCTGGGGCCTCCGGGGGGCCCTCGGGCTCGCCGCCATGGCATCCGCGGCGGTCCTCTGGTTCGGCCACCCCGCGCTGGGGGGAATCCTGCTCGCCGGATGCACGGGGGGACGGAGCCTCCTCGACCTCGCCGTGGAGGGGCGGGCCGAGGCCACCGCCCGCCGGCTCGCCCCCGACCCCACCCGCAGCCCCGTTCTCCGCCGCTTCCTCGGCTTCCACCTCGGCCTCCTGGGCCTCTCTGGGCTCCTCGTCGCCCTCCTCTGGGTCCCCGAGAGCCGGGCCACCATCATCGGCATCGCCCTCCTGGGCCTCCTGATGCTGGTCCTGACCCTCCTCTCGGACCGCCTGCTCCGGTAGCCTTTTCCCCCCGCCGGGCCATCCCCTCCCCATGGTCTGCCTACTCTGCCACCGCCGCCGCTTGCGGGCCTTCCTCGTGGGCGCCGCCGTGGGGGCCCTCGTTGCCTACCTGGTCCACCAGAAGAAGTGCGCCTCCTGCGAAGAGAAACCCGCTGAATAACGCATCTGGGGAGGCGCGGGGAGCGCGCTCGCTGGGCGAATGCACTTCCGAGCCCCTCCTTGCTACCCGAACTTCTTCTCGAACATCCCCTCAATCTCCTTGAGGAGCTTCTCCGCATCCGCCTTCGCGGGGGCCTGGGGGTTCTTCTGGGCCAAAATTTCGAACTCGCTCTTGTACCGGTTCACCAGCTGGGCCGCGTTGAGGCGGTCCACCTTGTCGAACTCCTTGGAGAGCTTCTTCAGCTCCGCCAGCAGGGGGTTGAAGGGGTCGGCCTTCTTCTCCTCCTTCTTGACCGCGGCCTGCGCCGAGGCCGCCTCCACCCTACGCACGAACCGCACGTCCCCCGACTTCAGCAGCTGGCGCTCGATGCCCATGCCGTGGAGGACTCCATCGTAGATGAGCATGACCACCGCCACCACAATCAGCTGGAAGACCACATAGAGCCCCACTCCGGCCCCCAGATAGATGCCGATATTGGCCATGTTCCCACCGCGGAACACCCCCCGCGCCGCATCGGAGATGGTGGTCCCCTGCTCGAACATGTTGTCCGCGATGAGGAACCCAACCAGCATCACCAGGTAGAGGGGCAGGCCCAGCAGGGCCCCCCGCAGCCCCGCCTTGATTTTCTCCGGGGTCTTGTACTTCGTCTTGCTGCCCCCCCCGAGGCCCTTGGCCACCATGAACGTGGTCACCGCCCAAAGGGCCATCATCAGGATGAACCCCAAGGCCGTCCCGCTGCTCTTGAGCGCGATGTGCCCCGAGACCAGCCCGAAGACCGGGATGGCGAGACCCATCATGTTGAACATGGTGGCCCGCTGGGGCCTGTCCGCCAGGGAAATCAGCAGGGCAATCGCGGATGCCATCCCGAGGCTCGCCACCGTGGAGAGGCTCCGAAGGTCATCGGTCCGGGACAGGATGAAGGGCCCGCGGTTGCCCGCCCCACCCACCGACAGGGTCGCATAGACCGAGCCCACATTCCAGTAGACAGCGAACCCCGCCACCATGTAGATAATCATCTTCAGGTTGCTCTGGGGGATGGTGCGCACGAAGACAATGAGGGCCACCGTCATCGCCAGGATGAACATCGTGGCCGGGAACGCCGCCACCGCAAACTGGTCCCCCTTCAAAATGAAGGGAATCAGCAGGTTCAGCATCACCATCGCCGCCAGCAGACCGATGGTGGTCACATCCAGCGCATGGGCCTCCAAGACCGGCTTCAACTCCACCTTCGGAGCCGCCGGGGCCGCTGTCGGTTTCTTATCCACCGCCATAATCTCCTCCCATGGGGAGGATGAAGGGGGGGTTAAATAAGTTTCCCCACCCAACAATACCCAAGGCCGGAGTAGCAAAGCGGCGACTGCGGCAGGCTTGAGACCTGTTGTCCCCCACGGGACCCGAGGGTTCGAGTCCCTCCTCCGGCATCCCTCCGGGGGGAGGGGAGCTCGCGTCCAGCGTTCGGCTCCCCTCCCCCCGTTCGGATCGCACAGTTCGGCCCAACCCGAACTATCCTGTTGAAAACGTCCTTCTCCGCGGTTGGGCCTCACCCCCTACCCCTCCTAAGAGTGGCGAAATAACGACCCGCGTTTTTACCTGGGGTCGGAGGCCCTTCGGGCCTCTTCCCTACTGTCTCCCCCCCCGTTTGGGCCACATACCCCCCCTCCCAGGGCAAAAGGCTTTGTCTTTTTCTTTCTTTTGGGGTGCCGCGGACTATCGTCCGCCGGCAGGGTCGGCTCCGCCGACCCTTTTCCAAAGACCTTTTGCTTGATGGAGAAAAGGGGATTTGGGCGCCGATGGTCTAGAGGTTATGACTAAGGCCTTCCAAGCCTTAAGCTCGGGTTCGATTCCCGATCGGCGCAGTGGGAGGTCGGCGCATGGCGGGGCAGGGCTGGCGCGGAAAAACAATTAAACCTCCCGGGCGCATAGCCCCGCCTATGAAACGCCTCCAGGACAGGGTGGCCGTCGTCGCCGGCGCGGGCCCCGGCATCGGCCGCGCCATCGCCGTCCTCTTCGCCCAGGAGGGGGCCCGGGTGGCCGTCGCCGCCCGCACCGCGGCGCGGGTCGAGGAGACCGCCCGGATGTGCCAGCGGGCCGGGGGCGAGGCAATCGCCATTCCCACCGACCTCACCCGCGAGGAGCAGGTCCGGGCCCTCTACGACCAGACCGAGAAGAAATACGGGGCCATCCACATTGTCGTCAACAGCGCCGGGGGCTTCTACAAGGCCGCCGTTGACAGGACCCCTCCGGCCAAGCTCGACGAGATGGTGGCCCTCAACCTCCGCTCCGTCTACCTCACCACTCACCTTGCCATACCCCGCCTCGAAAAACAGGGGGGCGGCGCCATACTGAACGTCTCCGCCGCCTACGGGGGCCACTTCCCCGTCACCGACCTCACCGCCTACAACGCCACCAAGGCCGCCGTCCGGGCCTTTGGCGAGAGCGCCGCCGCCGACCTCGTCGGCAAAAACATCCGGGTCAACACCCTCCTCCCCGGCATCGTCTCCCACGAGTACGAGCCCGGCAGGGAATGGAGGACCCTCCGCAAACTCGGGGGGCGGGTGGGGACACCGGAGGACTGCGCCCACGCCGCGCTCTACCTGGTGTCCGACGAGGCCGGGTGGGTGACGGGGGCTGGCCTGCTGGTGGACGGGGGGCTGTGGGTGAACCGCAAATCGCTATGAGCCGGGACCGGAAGGCTTAAAACCCCAGGCGTAATACAGTTATAACATGATGGGATTCGAGGCCAAAGTGCGAAAGGTGGGGAACTCCAAAGGAATACTCCTCCCCCGCGAGGTGGCCCAGGAGGTCAAACTGGGCCAGACCCTCCGGCTTGCGGTATACCCGGACCCCAAGAGGAAATTGAAGGCCTTGGAGGAAAGTTCTGGTATCCTCCGGGGCACCCCCAGATTCACCCGGGACCACGTGAACCGATACTGATGTTCCTCGACACATCGGTCCTGGTCGAGCACTTCCAGGCAACTCCTCTGGGAAAACGGGTGGACCAAGTCATTGCCCGGGAGAACTGCGCCGCCTCCATCGTCTCCGTGGCCGAATTATGCGCGTGGTGCCTGACCGTGGGAAGAGACCCCACAGCATCCGTCTCCTACCTCCATGAGCTGGTGGCCATCGAGCCTCTGGAGGAGACCGCCTGCATCTCCGCCGCTCGCCTCTACCGGGAACACCGGGAGAAGGCCCCAAAGTTCGGCCTCGTGGACGCCCTCATCCTCGCCACCGCCCGGGAGCGGGGGGAGACCCTGCTCTCCTGCGACAACGACTTCCGGGGGCTGGAAGGGGTGGAGGTGTGGGAGGGGTGAGAAACAGGATTAGCGAGGCCTACCCCAGTCCCTCGGTCTCCCTCTCTAGCAGGGCCATCTCCCTCTCCCCCAGCGTTCGGGGGTCCACGGGGAGTATGAGGCGGCTGTGGTGGGCCACCATCTGTTCTTTGAGGCGGTAGAGCATGCGGAGGACTTTGTTGAAGTCGTGGGTCTGGATGAGGTATTCGAGGCCATCAATGAGGATGACGCTGTTCTGGGATTTGCGGAGGAATTCGCCGATGTTGTAGTAGAGTTCTTCGATGCTGTCCACGGCGGGGATGTCGGGGGTTGGGGGTTTTTCTCCGAGCCAGAGGATGGGGGTTTTTTCGAGTTTCCATTCGTCGCGGATGGTCTGCGGGGGGGTGCGGGTGATGGCGAGGCCGTGGGTGTCGTGGGTGGCGAGGTCGGTGAAGACTTCGAGGCTGCGGCGGGGGCGCTCCTCCTTGGCGAGGTAGAGGTGGCCCGGGGGGAGGGTGTGGCGGGCGGGGGCCTGGCTGGGGGTCTCGGAGACGGGGGTGGCGAGGAGTTTGTATTTGAGGATGGCGAGGGAGAGGAAGGGCATGGAGAAGAAGAGCATCGCGCTTCCCATGAGAGG
>JACQPP010000147.1 GCA_016207465.1 Methanobacteriota archaeon | reverse complement strand
GCGTCTTGGTATGCTGTGCTCGCCGCCTTCGGCGGCTCCGCCCAGCAACCAACCACGGAAGATGGAAATCGCCCGCCGATTCATCCCCGGGCTTGAAGCCCGGGGCGTTCTCGGCGGGCTTCAGTAACAGGAGCCCCAGGATGGCCAGCAGGAGCACCGCGAACTCAGGGCTCGACGTGAACCGGCTGTAGGCCCGGTAGGTGACCTCGGTGAACTCGAAGGTGAGGGACTTCACCTCGGCCACCGGAACCGGCGTCGTGATGTTGGTGAGGATGCGCTCCCCGGTGGGGGTGATGGTCACAATCTGCTGGACCAGGAACTCCACCCGCAGGTCCGAGCGGATGTAGAAGAAGGTTCGCTCCACCGGCCAGAAGGGGACCACCCCGTCGTCGAAGTAGTCGAGGAATACGTGGCTCGCCAGGTAGAATGCGGCCACCAGCAGGGCCTCCCGGTGGGTTTTTCCGAACTCGACCATTCGGCCCGCGGCTCTCTCCATTCGATGGCGGGCCCTCTCCGGCAGCCTTCCCTCCAGCCAGGGGACCCACCATGGGGCCAGGACCAGGAGCGTCAGCCCCAGGGGCCACCAGAGGTTGTGGAGGGCGGCCCGGTGGTAGAGGAACCAGTCTAGGTCCGGGAGCACCGAGAGGGGGAGCAGGAGCAATGCCCTCCTCCGGCCGGTCCCCCAGAGGAGCACCAGCAGGAGGGGGACCGCCAGGTGGACCGCCGTGTTCGCCACCTACCCCACCCCCTCCCGCCCAAGATTGTCCTTCACCGCAATGGACCGGATGTACTCCCCGGGGGCGCGGGGGCTGGAGCCCACCCGCAGACGGGCCCGCCCCCCCCTCCTCTCCAGCCGTCCCCGGGCCTCCAGGAGTTCGCCGGGGCGCACCTGGTCCACGTAGGTGTGGGTGAAGTTCATCACCGCCTCCACCTCTGGATGGTCCAACCGATACACGGTGGGGATGTCGTGGGGGTATTCCACCTCCACCACCCGGGCCCGGAGAGTCTTCCGGGGGCCGGGGGTCCCCCGCCAGTCCCGGAACCTCCGCGCCTGGGGCCAGGAGCGGGTGAAGAGGAGGTCAAACCGCGTCCCCGCTATGACTCCCCGGTTGCCCTTCCGCATCTCGTGGGCCACGAACTCCTCGAACCCGAGGCTGGGCCTGCGCTTTCCATAGACCTCCCTCCAGTGCTCCTCCCCCAGGGGCCGCAGGGTCCCCCGGGAGGTCCCCCGGGCCAGCGCCCGCCGCAGGGCCCCCTGGGCGCGCCCGAAGTCGGCCCCGTAGGCCACCAGGTCAATGTCCGAGGCTTTCCCAGCCAGCCCCAGCAGGTGCGAGCCCGTCAGCCCGAGCCCCCGGGCTCCCAGGAGCCTCTCCAGCCTCTTCACCCTCCGGTCCCCCGAGGCCTGGAGCCCCTCTGGGGGCCGGTGGACCCGCGCCACCTCTCCGGGGGGAACCCGGTGGACCCGCTCCACCCACCCCGGGTGGCGGCTCTCCATCCAGCGGAACGCCTCCTCGAACCCCATCTTCCGGTACCTCCGGCCCCCGGGGGACACCCGCTCCCCCACGGGGTCCGGGATGTAGCGCAGCAACCCCGGGATTCCCCCCCGCGTGTCGTAGCCTACCACCGAGAAGATGAGGCCCTCCCCGGTCTCCACGTAGTCTCGCAGGCGGACCCTCATAGACCCTCTTTTCTCTGTTTCGGGAGGAAACTTCATATGCTCTTTTCCTTTCTCTTGTGGTGTTTGGAGGGCCTGTAGCTCAGTCTGGTCGGAGCGGTCGGCTCTTAACCGACAGGTCGGGGGTTCAAATCCCCTCAGGCCCGCTCCCCCGCGTTTTCACTTCCGCGGGTCCCCGGGGGTCTCCGCGAGTTCGCGGCGGAGTTCCCCGAGGGTGGCGGTCCGCTCGGCGAAGGCGTCGTGGCGGTGGATGGATTCCTCGTTGACCTGTTTGATGGTGACGAGGGCGGTGCCGGGGAGGTTGTCGAGTTCCTCGACGACGCGCTGGGCCATGGCGCGCACGCAGTCCTCGACGAACTGGGGGCGGGTGTGGGCCCGGTGGACGACGTGGGCCTCGTCGGGGCGCTTGAGGAGTTCGAAGATTTCGCTGCTCATGGAGTCCTCGATGATGCGGATGAGGGTCTCGAGGGGGACGCGCGTCTCCTGCGGAGCGCCGCCCCTCCGCGGTTTGTCGGTGGTCTCGACGGCGATGATGCCGCGGCTGCGCTGGTTGTGGGAGGCGGTGGGCACTTTTTCGAGGAATCTCTCGATTTGTTCGGGCTTGAGTTTGAACTCGCGGAGGGCATCGGCGGCCTGGTCGCGCATCATCTCCTGGGCGCAGGGGCAGGCGGTCATCCCCAGGACCTCGGCTCCCACCAGCTTGCGTTCCTCTCCCCCGCGGGTGTGGCGGGCCTCGGAGAAGATGTCCACCATCTCCTGGCAGCCGATTTTGGTGACGGGGGTCTTGCGCTCGACCATGAGTTCGGCGCGGAGGCGGACCTCGGCGCGGCTGGCGTAGTCGTGGCGCTCGAGGAGGCGGCGGGCCACCTCGCCGCAGAGGTCCTCGATTTCGTAGATGGGCCTGCGGACGGCCTCCTCGAGAACCTCGTTCATGGCCTCCATGTTGCGGGAGAGGTTGGCCCCCTTCATGCGGGCGGGGAGGTCCACGAAGAGGTCGAAGTCGGAGATGAGGATGATGGGCCTCCGGGCTCCCGGGCGGGAGACCTCGACGAGTTTCTTGACGCCGGTGATTCCCACCCGGGTGAGGTTTATGGGGACGGTGGGGTGGAGGCTCTGGATGTCGGCGAGGCCCCGGGCGTCCCTTCCCGTGGGTCCATCCTGGCGCTTGGGGGTGTGGCGCTGGCTGAAGGAGGCGGTGGATTCCCGGGCCATCGGGGAGGTGTTGGCCCCGGGGACCCTTTAAGCCTTCCTGTAAACAGGTATCGGTGAGACCCGAGGTTCTCATAATTGGGGAGGGAATCAATCATGAACGACCGGGTGATTCGGGGGGTGGCGGAGGTCAAAATGTGGGTCAGTATCCGTATTTCTTGAGGGTTCGGTCGAGGATGGTGTGGAGGGTCTTCTTGAACTCCGTGTTCCTCTTCCGGTTCTGGAGGGCCACGAATGGGGCGATCCATTTGAGGAGTTCGGCCATCTTCTCGATGCGGATGGCGCCGGAGCGGAGGGCGGCCACGTCATCCAGTCTCCCGAGGACGAGGTCGCGGAGGGTGTCGATGTCGTGGATGGTGAGGGTGGGCACGGTGGGGTCGAGGCCCTCTTCGAGGTCCACTTCGCCTCCGGGGCGCAGGGTCCCGGTGGCCACCGCGTAGCCGGGGAAGTTCACCGAGACCCGCTTGCCGATGACGGAGCGGAAGAACCGCTCCACCTGGGGGTCCCCCTCGAAGGTGGAGATGAACCCGCTGATCATGTGCATGAGGATGTCGATGGCGTCCTCCGCGGGGACCTTCTTGCGCTTGATGTCCTCGGCGAGGCGCGAGATGCGGCGCTCCAGTTCGGGGGTGAATTCCACGAATTCGATTCCGAGGATGGGCATGGTTATCGGGGCACCTCCCGACTTCGTCGAGAATCCCCCGGCTCCGTCCTAGCCATGGGGACCCGGGGGACGCGGGAGAGGATGTCGTTGACGGTTTTTTCAATCGAGGTAAACGCTTTGCGGTCGGAGGCCTCGTAGGCAATGGAGATTTTGGGCTCGGTGTTGCTGGGGCGGATGAGGGCCCATCCGCGGGGGAAGAGGATTTTGACCCCGTCCACGGTGAGGAGGGGGTAGTCCCCGGCCAGTTCCCGCTTGAGGCGCTCGACGAAGGGGAATTTCTCGGCGTCGGGGATGTCCACGCGGAAGTTGCGGGAGAGGTAGGGGGAGCGGAGTTCGTCGCAGAGGCGGGAGAGTCGCCGGCCGCTGTTTTGGGCCATGAGGTCGAGGAGGCGCAGGGAGGCGAAGAGGGCGTCGTCGCCCCCGCCGGTCTCGGCGAAGTAGTAGTGGCCGGAGAGCTCGCCGCCGAGGGGGGCGCCGAGGTCGGCCATCCTCTGGGCGATGAAGGTGTGGCCCACGCGGGACTCCACGGGGACCCCCCCGGATTCCTCGATGACGTCGTCGATGTGGCGGCTGCAGAGGACGTCGTGGACCACTTTGGCCCCGGGGCGGCGGGCGAGGGTGTCGCGGATGAGGAGGGCGAAGACGGTCCCCGGGTCCACCACGCGGCCACGGTCGTCCACGACCCCCAGCCGGTCCCCGTCCCCGTCGTAGCCGAAGCCCGCGTGGGCCCGGTGGCGCTTGACCTCCCGGCCGAGCCTCTGGAGGTTCTCGGCCTTGGCGGGGTCGGGCTCGTGGTTGGGGAAGCGGCCGTCCGGCTTGCAGAAGAGGCGGTAGACATGAGCCACCCGGGAGAGGACAGGGGTGTAGAGGACGCCGGCGGGGCCGTTGGCTCCGTCCACCACCACCCGGAGGCCGCCGGGGGTTTCGAGGGACACGTGGCTGAGGAGGAAGTCGGAGTAGGCGGGGAGTATCTGGGCCCGGCGCAGCACCCCCTGGCCGCGGCGGAAGCCCCGGCGCTTGACCCGGCCTTCGAGCCGCCGGATGCCCCCCTCGTAGGAGATGGGGACCCCCCCGGGGCCGAAGAGCTTGAATCCGTTGTAGTCCGGGGGGTTGTGGGAGGCGGTGATGCTGACCCCGGCGGTGCAGCGGAGGTGGTCAATGGCGAAGGGAATCATGGGGGTGGCCACGAGTCCCGCGTCCACCACCTCGCAGCCGGTGGAGAGGAGGCCTCCGGTGAAGGCCCGCCGGATGCGGGGGGAGGAGAGGCGCACGTCGTGGCCCACCACGATGCGCCCCGGCCAGAGGCTTCCGAAGGCCCCGCCGATGTCCCGCGCCAGGGCATCGTTGAGCTCCTGGGGGACCCGTCCCCGGATGTCGTAGGCCTTGAAGATGGACATCTGTTTTTCCCCGCTACGCTCCGCTCGCGAGGGGAAAACAAAAAGGTTGTCCCGGGCCCGGTGGGCCCGGGGGTTTCTCTTAGAGGGCCGCGTCTCCCTTCTCTCCGGTGCGGACCCGGATGACCTCTTCCACGGGGGTCACGAAGATTTTGCCGTCGCCGATGTTGCCGGTGCGGGCCGCCTTGACGATGGCGTCCACCACCTTCTCCTTGTCGGCGTCCTTCACGGTGAGCACGAGCTTCACCTTGGGAATCATGTCCACCACGTAGACGGCGCCCTTCCACTGCTGGGTGATGCCCCGCTGGGTGCCCCGGCCCTTGACCTCCATGGTGTGCATGCCGTAGACGCCCAGTTTTTCGAGGGCGGTCTTCACGTCGTTCATCTTCTCATTGCGGACGATGGCTTCGATTCTCTTCATGGTTGGGGTCCTCCTATTTGGGGGGAGCGGCGGTCGCTCCCCCTGCCGGGGTTCCCGTGATTTCGGGGCCCGAGGCGCTGATGGTGAACTCCGGGTAGGCGGAGTATCCGTGTTCGCCCACGTCGAGGCCCGCCATCTCCTCTTCAGCGCTCACCCGCAGTCCCATGGTCTTGTGGATGGCGTAGAAGATGATGAATCCTACGCCAAAGGAGTATCCGGCCACCACGATGATGTCCACAATCTGGGCGATGAGCTGCCCCATGCCCGCGGGGGTGCCGGTGATGATGCCGGAGACTCCGCCGTATTTGCCGTCGGCGAAGATGCCCACGGCGAGCAATCCGAAGAGGCCGTTGGCCCCGTGGACGCCCCAGGCGCCCACCGGGTCGTCTACCTTCAGGCGGCTCTCGATGAAGGTGTTGCCCTTCCAGACGAGGATGCCCGCGATGGCCCCGATGACCAGGGCGGCCCAGGGGGCCACGTAGGCGCAGGGGGCGGTGATGGCCACCAGGCCGCCGAGGGCCCCATTGCAGATGAGCATGGTGTCGGCCTTGCCGGTCTTGAAGTAGGAGAGGTAGGCCATGACGGTGGCCGCCATGCCCCCGGCGAGGTAGGTGTTGAGGAACACGATGGAGGTCCGGGGGTCGGTGACGGCGAGGGTGGAGCCGGGGTTGAACCCGAACCAGCCCAGGAAGAGGATGAATGTCCCGATGACCACGTAGGGGACGTTGTGGCCGGGGAAGACCCGGGGCTTCCCGTCGGGCCCATACTTCCCGATGCGGGGCCCCACGAGCATGGCCCCGGCGAGCCCCACGAACCCGCCCACGGCGTGGACCACCCCGGAGCCCGCGAAGTCCCGGGCCCCGATGATGACCGCGGCGGTATCGCCCACGGCGGGCGAGGAGCCGGGGAGGGGGATGTAGGTGCTGAGGTTGGCGAGCCAGCCGTTGGCGGACCACACCCAGTGGCCGTAGATGGGGTAGATGAGGATGCTGATGAGGATGCTGTAGAGGAGGTAGGCCTGGAACTTCATCCTCTCGATGACCATCCCCGCCACGATGGTGACGGCGGTGGCGGCGAAGACCGCCTGGAACACCATGAAGGTGGCGGTGCGGGGGTCGTAGTTGTCGCCCCCCATGAGGAAGCCGCTGGTTCCGATGAAGGGGTTGCCGCTCTCCAGGCCGGGGACCGTGGCCCCCATGCCGAGGGCCCCGATTCCCGCGTGGCCCCCGAACATGAACGCGAAGCCCACCACCATGAAGACGACGATGCCCACGGAGAAGTCAATGTAGGACTTGGTCCAGTAGTTCACCTGGTTCTTGCTCCGGATGGCCCCGGCGCCCAGGAAGGCGAAGCCCGCCTGCATGAACCACACCAGGGCGGCGGTTGCCAGGGTCCACGCGGTGTTGGCGGCCACCTCGGCGCTGTTGTAGGTTCCGACGGCCGTTGAGGCCGAGTTCTTCTTCAGTTCCTCGTAGATTTTTGCACCGCCGGGGTCCGGGCCCACGGGGACCTGCGCGAGGGCCGGGGCGACCCAGAGTGCCACCAGCAACACGACGACAAGGGGAGTGAGTGCTTTCATGGCCGGACACGCCTACCCCGGAGGTATATAAAAAGATTTGGGAGAAGAGTTCACAAAACTTCAGTAAAAGTGATACCCCTTCAGTGGAAACGACAGGTATCTGTGATTCTCTCATTTAGGTAGAGGGCACTATCCCGGCAGAATTCGGAAGATAAATGGGAGATAGGGTTTAATGCTCCCGGTGGAGAGTGTCGGGCCATGGCATCCTCCAGTGGCTCGGCTCCCCTGGAGGTTGTCCCTCCGGTGAACTGGCTGCTGGGGGCGTTTCCCTGGCTTGTGCTGGTCCTCCTTGGCTTCGGGACCTCGGGGCCCCCTGCGATAGGGGCCAGGACATTTCTGTCTCTTCTCTTGCTGGCCCATTCGGGGATGACCTTCCAGACGGCCCGCCTGGCGAAGCGGAAGGGGGTCCCGGCCCTGGGGTGGATGGTGTCCACCCTCTACCTGGGGTTCGTGGTGTGGGGCTTCCTCCGCAGCCTCCCGGATTCCCGGAAGGGGTCCTAAAAGGTTAATGTCTCGGGGGGCGGACGCAGGCGGATGGAAGAGGCCTCCCTGAAGCGGGAAATCCGCTGGTTCGGCTCCTTCTCCATGGGGTTCGCCGACGTGGGGGCAGATGTCTTTGTGGCGGTGGGGCTGGTCTTCCTCTACGCGGCGGGGGCCTCGCCGCTGGCCTTCCTGCTGGCCTCGGTGACCTACATCTGCACCGCCATGGCCTACGGGGAGCTCACCTCCATGTATCCCTACGCGGGGGGGGCCCACGTCTACGCCATGAAGGGGTTCAACGACTTCTGGGGGTTCCTGGCGGGGTGGACGGTGATGCTGGACTACACCATTGACATCGCCCTCTTCGCCATGGCGTCGGCGGGCTACGCGGCGGTCCTCGTCCCCGGCCTGGTCACGGGGAGCCTCGGGGTGGCCCTGGGCCCCCTGGTACTCCAGGTGTCCCTCCTGCAGGTCTTCGCGGCGTCCCTCATCCTGTGCCTGATTGTCCTCAACCTGCTGGGAATCCGGGGCTCCTCGTTCTTCAACGAGTTCTTCGTGGCCGCCGTGATTGTTCTCGAGGTCTTCCTGCTGGTGGCGGGGTTCGCCTTCGTGTTCCGGTGGGAGACCCTCCTCCAGAACCTGGCGGTTGTGGGGGCCCCCGCGCCGCATCAAGAGATTGCCTATCTCCCCGGGATGGGGTCGGTTCCCCAGCAGAACTTCGTCTACGGCATCACCCTCGCCATGATATCCTTTATTGGCATCGAGTCCATCGCCCAGGCGGCCGAGGAGACCCGGAACCCCACCCGCTGGATTCCCCGGGCCTTCAAGCTCTCCATCATCTCCATCGTGGTCTTCACCATCGGCTTCGCCTTCCTGGGAGCCGGGATGCTCCCCTGGGGGGGGTTGGCGGACAGCTACCTGAATCCCCTGGCCCGGATGGCCCAAGAGGTGCCGATGGGAGGGGGCCTCCTGGCCCTGCTGGTGGGAATCGCCGGGGTGGGCATCTGCATGGTCTCCACCAACACCGGGGTGGTGGGGGTCTCGCGGGTGACCTACTCCATGGGGCGATTCGACCTCATGCCCAAGTTCTTCTCCCGCATCAACCGCCGCTTCAAGACCCCCCACGTGACCATCCTCCTCTTCAGCCTCGCCGGCCTGGTCATCGCCCTCCTGGCCCCCCTGGGGCTCATCGCCGACCTCTACAACTTCGGGGCCATCCTCTCCTACATGATTGTCCACCTCTCCCTCATCGCCATCCGCAACAAGGAGCCCGAGGCATACCGCGCCTGGAAGCCCTGGGGGAGCCTCCGCTTCCCCTACCGGGGGCGGAAGGTGGAGGTCCCCTTCAGCGGACTGGTGGGGTTCGTCTCCACGAGCCTCATCTGGCTCCTGGTGGTGGCCTACCACCCCCACGGCCGCCTCCTGGGGGGCGCCTGGCTGGCCCTCGGGGGCCTCCTCTACGTCCTCCACCGCCGCCACCTGGGAAAGCACCTCTTCTCCACCGAGACCGCCAAGAGGATTCTCCCCACCGGCTACCGGATGAACGCGGTCCTGATGCTCCGCCTCCCCGAGAGCGAGGAATCGGTCCTGGGCTCCCTCGACGAGGCCCACCTCGACCCCCGGCTCCACCTCACCCTCCTCCACGTGCTCGACCCCGCCGAGGCCCGGGGGCCCCACGCCGAGGGCCTCCACAGGGCCGCCGAGCAGGAACTCGCCGCCCTCGGGAAAAGACTTAAGTCGAAGGGGTTTGCAGTTGCCACCCGGGTGGAGACCGACACCGTGGAGCGCATCGCAGAGCGGGAGGCCAACTCCCCCGACAACGACCTCATCCTCCTCCTCAAGCGGGGGGGCCACAAGGCCGACATCTCCAAGGGCAAGATGGAGGGCCTCTACGAGGTGCTCTCCCGCTACCCGGGCAAACTGATGGTCATCCGGAGGCGCGAGCATGGGTAACATCACCGTCCTCATCTACTTCTTCGTCGAGGCCAACTCCATGGACCGCGTCCTGGAGGCCCTCCGCCAGCTCCCGGAGATCCGCGACCTCTACGAGGTCACCGGCGAATACGACGTGGTGGCCGTGGTGGAGGCTGAGGACATCCTGGCCTTCCGCAACTTCCTCAAGGAGCACATCCTGAAGATGGAAGGCATCAAGAACACGGTCTCCGCCGTCGTCATGCACACCCACAAGAGAGATGGCCGCATCCTCCAGTAAGAGAATCCTGGTGCCCACCTCGGGCTACCGCCACGCCGAGGAGGGAGCCCGCTTCGCCATCCCCATCGCCCGCGACCTGGGGGCCGAGATGGTGGCCCTCTACGTCATCGAGGTCCCCCCCAACCTGCCCCTCCACGCCGTCATCCCCGAGGACGTGGAGAAGGGGAGCCACGCCCTCGACAAGGTCCGCCAGATTGTCCGCCCCACGGGGGTCCGGGTCTCCACCAAGATGGCCAACGCCCGCACCGCCGCCCAGGGCATCCTCGACGAACTCGCCGAGAACCGCTACGAACTCCTCGTCCTCGGCATCAGCACCCGGGGCCGCATGAAGCGCCTCCTCTTCGGCAACGTCGTCGAGGAGGTCCTCCGGAAGGCCACCTGCCCCGTCTGCATCGTCCAGTCCGCCAAAAAGCCTGGCGAGAAATAACCGACCGCGGGAGACCCAGGATTACTTTCACCCCGCTCTCGGCGAGAGGCTATGGTATCCCCCAGGCATAGGGGTGTCTGGAATACGGGTGCCAGGCCCGACACGGTTCCGGGCCGCCTACCGCACTCGCACTCTCCCAAGGAAAGGAACTCCCACCCTCTCGCCCCCAACGGGGCCTACCTCCGGGGGGAGGGGGGCTCGCGACCCGCGACGGCCCCCCTCCCCCCGTTCGTAGCGCACACTTCGGCCCAACCCGAACCCTCCTGTTGACAACGTCCCTCTCCGCGGTTGGGCCTCAACCCCCTGCCCCCCGGGTAGCCGGGAGATGGGTGCTTCACTGTTGCTTTACCGGCTGGGTGCAAAAACATTCGGCCCGGAGGGGTCCCCGAAGCCCATAAGTCCCCCGGGGCCCACCCTATCCCCATCCTATGTCCATCGAGGCCCCCCGGGGGTATCTGCGAGTTCTCTGGGTCGCGGCCGTCTTGGGTCTCTTATTCACTAATCCAGCGGTAGCACAAAAGGAGAAGATCCTGGCTGGGACCAACGGCGATGTGAATTCCCTCTCTTGGAGTCCTGATGGAACTCTTTTAGCAGCGGGCTCTGGCACCAAAGTTCAAATCTGGAATGCTTCTACCGGAATGGTTCTAAAGACACTTAGTGAGCACCCAGGTAAAGTTTCTTCCGTCTCATGGAGTCCTGATGGAACGCTCTTGGTCTCGGGTTCCACTACATCCAGCTCCGGTATCTGGGCTGACCCCATCCGCATATGGAATATTAGCACCGGAAAACGTCTGAAGACCTTGAGTGGACACGGAGGCCCGGTCAATGCTGTCTCCTGGAGTCCCGATGGGACTCAAATCGCGGCAGGCGGCCTATTCGATGATTTCGTGTTGGTAATCTGGAATGCCTCTACTGGGACTATTTTGAGGACAATGGGTAAGGAGGCCGGTGTGGTGAATTCTATTTCATGGAGCCCTAATGGGACCCGTATCGTCACGGGCCATTATCCTCATTGGACCCGTAGCGTCACGGGCAGCTTAATTCGTATCTGGGATGTATCCACGGGCTCTCTTTTGAAGGTGTTTGGGGAAGGCGAACTTGAAGATGATGTAGTGTCTGTTTCGTGGAGTTCCGATGGAACGCGCATTGTTTCAGGCTCACAGGATGGAAAAGCCCGGATATGGAACTCCACGTCGGGCGTCCTGTTGAGGGTCTTAGAGGGCACCAGTGAAGTGAAATATGTTTCCTGGAGCCCGGACAGCAAACGACTGCTATCCGGGTCTACAGATGGGACCATCCGGGTCTGGGATACTTCCACCGGTTCTGTTCTTCGCCTTCTCGCGAATCTAACCGAGTCCACTTCCCAATTGCCGTTGCTTTCTTTCTCGTGGAACCCCGATGGAACCCGCGTGGCCACAGGGACGGGGTTCCGGGACAGCATTATACGCATCTGGGATGTTGCTACCGATGCTGTTGTGAAAACCATTGGAGGACACAGAGCGGAAGTGGTTTCAACTTCCTGGAGCCCTGACGGGTCCAAAATCGCATCAGGGTCTCATGACGATAATGTTCGAGTTTGGGAAACCTCCAGCGGTGCGCTCCTCAACGTTTTAAGAGGACGCAGCGATAGTGTACGCTCTGTCTCCTGGAGCCCTGACGGGTCTCGATTAGCGGCGTTGGGACGCGATACAGAAGTTCGAATCTGGAATGCTTCTACTGGGTCTCTCGAACGCACTTTAGAGGGCCATGAATATGGGGGGGCGACGTTGATTTCCTGGAATCCCAACGGCTCGCTTCTGGCCACAGTTTCTGATTGGCCCCATAACGACATACGCATCTGGAACGGCTCCTCTGGCGCCCAACTGAAAATTCTAAAGGCACCTGACTTTGATAAAAATGAGAGTCCCTATTATTGGGAAATCCTGGCGTCTCTTTCATGGAGTCCGGATGGGAGATATATCGCCGCCGGGCGTTATGGGGTTATCTATCTCTGGGATGTCCCTACCGGTGCTATGTTGAGAACGTTTCCCGGTCATACTGGCCCAGTGTGGTCAATCTCCTGGAGCCCGGATGGCACCCGATTTGCCACAGGGTCGGAAGATAAAACCACACGGATTTGGAACGCTTCTAATGGGTCTCCCATTGGGACTCTACAGGGTCACACAGACAGAGTGGTCTCCGTCTTTTGGAGCCCGGATGGAGGTCGATTGGCCTCCGTATCGAAGGATACAATCAATGTCTGGGATGCCTCGACCGGAACTCTTCTGAAGACTCTAAAGGGCAGCATTAACCCCACCTCCGTTTCCTGGAGCCCCAACTGGACCGATTTCGCCTTTGGGTCAAGCGATAACTCAGTTGTAATCTGGAACTTTACAGCGGCCATCACTGCGTTGGCCCCGATGCCAACCCCGCGACAGTCCGGATTTGGACTTCCTCTCGCCCTCGCGGCCCTCGCCGGAGTGGGACTCCTCTACCGGCGGCGACATCGGGGATAGGCCCAATTTGGGCCCAAACGCGCTACCCCACATGGCACTGGCCCGACCCTTGTCCCGGGTCGGGCCTAATTTTTCTTTTTCGCCGCATCCCGAAGGGAGGCGGCGAGCCTCGACGAAGTCGAGGCAGACTGAATCAGTCCGCGCGGGTGTATCCGGAGAGGGCCTCCGGGGGCCAGGGGGCGGGGGGACTCT
>JACQPP010000143.1 GCA_016207465.1 Methanobacteriota archaeon | reverse complement strand
GGTAGAAGATGGGGTGGGCGGGCTGGATGGCGACACGGGCGAAGAGGCGGGGGTCGGGGAGGGTGGCGGCCATGATGGCGCCGAGGCTGTGGCCTGCGACGGCCATCCTGCGTTTCCCCGGGCCGATTTGTCTCCAGAGGAGGTCGAGGACGAGGCGGGCGTCGTCGTGGAGGGTGCCGGTCTGGAGGTGGTAGAGGCTGGGGAGGCTGTCGAGGTCGGTCCCGGTGGGGCCGGGGCTGCGGCCGTGGCCCCGGCGGTCGTAGGTGGCCACGGTGTATCCCCCGCTGGCCATGGCGTCCGCCAGCCAGGCGTATCCCCCTTGGTCGGCGGAGTGGGCCGATTCGATGAGGAGGGCTCGGGGGCGCCGCTCGGGGGGGTGGAAGAGGCGGACGGCGAGGCGGTCCTCCACCTGGAGGTCCTCGGTCTCGTTCTCGATGTGGTGGGCGCGGAAGGTGGAGAGGAGGGTGGCGAGCCTCATGGTCTCGATATAAGAACAGATAGGCAGAGGATATCGTTTTTTCGATTGCTGTTGACCGCCCGAAGGGTCGTGTGCCTCTCCGGGGAGGCACCGATTTTCGACGAAGTCGAAAGGCGGCTCCTATCGTAGGAGGCTCTTGAGGTTTTCTTTAAATCTGCGGTTCTCTTCGAGGACGCGGCGGGGGTGGGCGCGGATGTCCCGGGGGGTGTGGAGGCGGAGGGAGGCCCCCTGGAGTTCCCGTTTCCAGCGGTGGGGCTCCCAGAGGCCGCGGCTGGCGTCGTCGAGGAGGGGGATGAGGGTGTCCATGCGGTCCACGCAGAGGTTGAGGCGGGCGGAGAGGAGGGCCCGGGGGTGGGTGCAGTTCATCGTGATGGAGCGGGGGGTGTAGCGGAGCATCTCGATGTCCACGATGGAGTCCCCGAGGGCCAGGGCCCGGCCCGGGGGCGCGTGGCGGGAGAGGGCCCAGGCCTTCCGGTGGCCCCCCATGATTCCCTCTTCGTCGCGGAGGAGGCGGGTGAGGGCCGCGCGCAGCGGCGGGGGCTCAACCCCGCGGAAGAGACTGGGGTATTGCTCCCGGAGGGGACCCCGGCGGTTGTCGGTCTCCAGGGCCTTCGCCTCGCGGCCGCAGGCCTCCAGGAGGCCGTCGAGGAACCCCCGGAGGGGCCTGCGGTGGGCGGTGAAGAGGCGGGAGGGCCAGCGGGCCTCGGCCTGGGATTCTACGGAGCCCCGGGCGTGGCGCAGGGTGTATCCGGAGGTGTAGACCCGGGCGGGGCCTGGGTGGGTCTCGCGGGCGAGGCTGAGCCCCACCAGGGGGTGGCCGCTGGTGATGTAGAGGACCTCCAGGGGGGATTCGCGGTGGAGCCAGCGGAGCAACTGGGGGGCCCCCGGGTTCTTCGCCAGGGTCCGGCGGGCGAGGCGGTGGAGGTCGCGGGTGGTGGCCCCCCGGGTGTGGGCGAGGAGGGCGGAGACCAGGGGGGTGGCCCCGGTGGAGTGCCCGCGCGTCCGCCGCTGGCGGAGGTAGAGGAGGTCGTCCCAGCGGTCGAAGCCCTGGAGGGCCTCCAGGTCCCTTCGGCCATCGGCGCCTTGCAGGTATCGGCGGGCGATGGTCCAGCCGAAGTCGCAGGCGGGGTTGAAGATGGGGCCCTCCAGGTCCAGGCCCAGGGTGAGGGGGCCGCTCATATTCCCCAGAGGTGGTTGTTGAGGAGTTTGCGCTTGAGTTCCACGATTTCCTCGAGGGCCTCGAGTTCGTCCCGGGGGACCTTTCCCTGGAAGGCGCGGATTCCCTTGACGTCGTTCTCCCGGAGGTCGGTGTAGAGGGTGTCGTCCTCTTTGAGCTGGCGTCCCATGGTGGGGCCGTCGATGGCGGCGGCCACCTCCTGGCCCATGCGGGCCTCGCGGATGGATTTGCCCTGCTCCTGGAGGCTCTTCAGGGTCCCGATTTCCCGTCCGTCGGTGCGGAGGAGCTGGGCCCCTGGCTGGAGGGTCCCCGCGAGGACGCGGACGCCGACGATGGCGGGCTTGGAGACGCGGAAGACGTTGCCCGGAAGCACCTTGAATTTGGCGGCGCGGGTGAGGCCCCCGAGGCGGGCCTGCTCCATCTCCTCCCGCTTCTTCTGGACCCACTCCCGGTAGTCGTTGATGAGCTGGTAGATGACCTCCTGGGTGAAGACGGGGACGCCGGCCTGGGCGGCCTCCTGGGCGACGTCGGGGTGGAGGTGCACGCTGAATCCGAGAACGGCCCCGAGGAGGGGGTTCTTGGCGCGGTGGGCGGCGGCGTCGGTGATGTCCCGCTGGGTGACGTCTCCCACCTCGGCCTTGCGGACGGGAATCTGGACCGCGCGCAACTCGAGGGAGAGGGCCTCCAGGGAGCCGAAGGTGTCGGCCTTGATGACGATGCCCCGGGGGTCGGTCTGGATGCGGAGGGCCTCCACCTGGGTCTGGAGCTCGTCGAGGGCCTGCTTCTGGGCCCCGGTGGGGACCACGCGGAAGGGGAGCCCCCCGTGGGCCTTCTCCAGGTTGGAGGCCACCAGCTTGATTCCGGCGGCGGCCACCACCTCCTCTGCGTTCTGCAGGCCGTGTGTCCCCCGTCCCTCGGGGGCGGGGCGCAGGATGGCCTTGACCTTGGTGACGAGGGGGGCCTCCCCGGTGGCCACGGCGATGGTGTCCCCCCGCCGGAGGCCGCCGTCCCAGAGGATGACGTCCATGGTGAGGCCGAGCCCCTTCTCCTCCTTGACCTCCAGCACCGTGCCCCGCCCCGGACCCCCCGTGTCGATGGTGAGCTTCTGCTCCAGGAACTTCTGGGCGAGGCCCACCAGCACCAGCAGGAGGTCGGGGAGGCCCTCCCCGGTCTTGGCGCTCACCGGGACCACGCAGAGGTTCCTCTGGAAGTCCCGCACCCGGTCGTAGCGGTCCCCGCTGAAGCCGTTCTCCGAGAGGCGGCCCACCATCTTGTAGATGCGCTCGTCGAGGTCCTTCTGGGCGCGGTCTGGCTGGCGCTCCAGGGCCTGGAGGAAGGGGAGTCCCTCCCCCGGGTTCCACATGGGGAGCCGGTCAATCTTGTTGGCCGCCAGCAGGAAGGGGGTCTGGTAGCGCCGCAGCATCTTCAGCATCTCCTGGGTCTGGGGCTGGAAGCCCTCCTGGATGTCCACCACCACCACCGCCAGGTCCGCCAGGCTGGAGCCCCGGGCCCGCAGGGTGGTGAAGGCGTGGTGGCCGGGGGTGTCGATGAAGAGCAGGCCGGGGACCTCCATCCTCTGGGATTCCCCCAGGGTTCCGCAGAGCCGCCGGATGGTCTCCAGGGTGACCTCGGTGGCCCCGATGTGCTGGGTGATGGCCCCCGCCTCCCGGCGGGCCACGGCGGTCCCCCGGATTTTGTCGAGGAGGGTGGTCTTGCCGTGGTCCACATGGCCGACCACGCAGACGATGGGGGCACGGAGAGCGGGCATGGGGTGTCCTCGCAGGTCAGGTTAGGATTGCCCCCGGGGACCAAAAGAATTGCCCGGGCTACTTCGGGAGTTCCTTCTCCGTGAAGTAGAGCCCCATCTCCCTCCGGGCGCTCTCGGGGCTGTCGCTGGCGTGGATGATGTTCTGGGTGATCCGGGAGCCGTAGTCCCCCCGGAGGGTCCCCGGGGCCGCCTGGGCGGGGTCGGTGGCCCCCACCAGCCCCCGCACCACCGGGATGGCCTGGCGCCCCTCCACCACCATGGCCACGCTGGGGCCGCTCCGGATGTGGGCCACCAGCTCGGGGAAGAAGGGCTTCGACCGGTGCTCGGCGTAGTGCTCCCGCGCCCGCTTCTCGTCCACCCGGAGCATCCGGAGGGCGATGACCCGGAGTCCCTTGCGCTCCAGCCGCAGGATGACCTCCCCGGTGAGGCCCCGGGCCACCCCGTCGGGCTTCACCATCACGAAGGTCCGCTCGGTGTCGCTCATGTCTCCTTCATGGCCTTGCGGACCCAGGTGACCTTCCGTGGAGTCCGGCCGAGGGCATGGTTCTTCTCGCACTTGGAGGAGCAGAAGTAGAAGAGGGAGCCGTCCCGCTTCACCAGCAGCTTGCCGGTGCCCGGCTCCATGCGGCGGGCACAGAAGGAGCATGTCTTGCGTTCCATGGTCGTGGGTCAGAGGGGGCCCGGGTCACCGGGAGATGAGCTTCTTGGCCTCGCGGGCGGTCTCCAGCAGGATGAGGACATCCCCCAGCCGCACGGGGCCGAAGCAGTTGCGGGTGATGACCCTCCCCCGGCTGTATCCGTCGAGAACCTTGCACTTCACCTGGGTGATCTCGCCGTGCATCCCCGTCCGGCCCAGAATCTCTACAATCTCCACGGGGATGTTCTCCTCCTCGGGCATGGACTCTCCCCCCTAGTTTCCCTCGCCCTTGCGGGCCTTGGTGAGGCCCTTCAGAATCTCATCCATGGTGCCCCTCGCCTTGCCGGAGTCCACCAGGGCCACCGAGGAGCAGCCCACCCCGAGGCCGCAGGCCTTCCCCAGGTCCTCCTGCTTCTTCACGTAGAGGTAGGGGACCTTCTTCTCGTCGCAGAGGACCGGGAGGTGCATGGCAATCTCCGGGGGGTCGATGTCCTCGCTGATGAACACCAGGAGGGCCACCCCCCGCTCCACCGACTTGGTGGTCTCGTTGATGCCTTTCTTCAGCTTCCCCACCTCCTTGACCTCGGTGAGCAGCTCCAGGGCCGAGTTCTCCAGCGCCGGGGGGGTGTCGAACTTCACATGGGGGGCTTTGGCCATCGCTTCCTCGCTGGCTGTGGAGGGCCGGGGCGAAAGATAAAGGTTTCTCGGGTTATTCGCCGTATTTCTCGCTCCGCCCCGCCAGGTCCAGGAGCAGGGGCATCACGTCCAGCCCCCGCAGCCGCCCCAGCCCCCCCCGGGCGCAGGAGACCTCGTCGAACCTCTGCACACCGTCCCGCCGCACCCCCTCCCCCCAGAGGACGAGGGGCACCGGGTCCCCCGAGTGGTCCTTCCAGGCCACCGGGGAACTGTGGTCCCCCGTGACCGCCACCACCAGGTCCGGGGAGAGGGGGAGGGAATCCAGGGCCCCGTCGAGACGCTCGATGAACCCCACCTTCTCCTCCCACTTCCCATCGTGGCTCGCCTCGTCGGCCCCCTTGATGTTCACCATCACGAAGTCATACTCCCCGAGGGCCCGCCGCACCGTCTCCATCTTCTTCTCCAGGGGGGAATCCACCCCCCCAGTGAGCCCCGGGGTGGAGAGAAACTCCAGACCGCAGAGCCTCCCGATGCCCGCGACGAGGGCCGTGGCGGCCACCGCCGCCCCCCGCATATGGTAGCGATCCGCGAAAGGGGGAATCACCGGCACCACCCCCGCCCCACGGGAGAGGATGGCGCCCGCCGGATTCTTCCCCTCCGACTCCCGCCTGCGGTTCACCGGGTGCTCCGAGAGAATGGCCATCGCCTGCTCGGTGAACTCGTTGAGGGCCCGCGCCGTGGATGCCGCCGCAGGGTCCAGGGGCTCCGAGGAGGAGACAGGGACCCCCTCCCTCTTCGGGTCCGTGGGAGAGACGCGGGGGTCCAGCCCCGCCCCCCGCAACATCAGGGCCCCCCGATGGCCCGTCCCCGCCCGGAAGACCAACTCCACCCCCCCGGAGACACGGACCCCCCGGTTCACCGCCTCCTCCAACTCCCGGGTCTCCCGGATGCGCCCCGCCCGGCGGTCCACCACCAGGCCCCCCCGCAGGGTGGCGAAGTTGCACCGGAAGGCGATATCCCCCGGCCGCAGGCCGATGCCCACCCCCGCCGCCTCAAAGGGACCCCGCCCCGTGTAATACTGGTAGGGGTCATAGCCCAGGAGGGCCAGGTGGCCGGTGGCCGAGCCCACCTTCACCCCCGGGGCCACCGGGTCCACCAGCCCCGAGACCCCCTCCCGCACCAGCCGGTCCAGAAAGGGCTTCCGGGCCGCCTGTAGCGCCGTCGCACCTTTCCAGGGTCTGTCCCCGATGCCATCCAGGACCACCAGCAGAATCCGGGGGGCCATCTCACTCCGGGAAATGCTTCTCCAGGACTTCCTTCACCCGGGGGACCAGCCCCTCCCAGGGGGTGCTGGGGGCCCGGGTGATGGACACAAAATTGTTCAGCAGGAAGACCGCCGAGACCCCCGGTATGGCGAAGAGCTTCTCCGCCAGGGGATGGCCGGCCGCCTGCTGCCGGCTGGAGAGGAAGAGACTCTTGTCCGAGACCCTCGCGTTGAGGGTGAACTTCATGCTGTTGGGATTCGGAGTGGCCTCCACCACCACCATTACACCCATGGGAAACACCTCGGAGGCGGAGTCGTCCCTCCTCCTTTTAAACCCTCCCCGCCCCCCGGCGGGGAAAGCCGGGTTCCCAAACGCGTAAAAAATCTGTGTCATCTGCGGAATCTGCGGATTTTCATTCGGCCGGCAACCCCTGGAGGAACCCCTCGATGGCCCGGTTGACCCCCGGGGCCTGCTCGGCCATCACCATGTGGCCCGCGTCCTCGAACATCTCCAGCCGCGCCCCCGGGATACTCCGGGCCAGGAACTCCTGCAACCTGGGGGCGGTGAGCACATCCTGCCTTCCCCCGATGACCAGCGCAGGGACCCCCAGCGCCCCCAGCCGGGCCGACACATCGAACCGGGTGCAGGCCTCCAGGTCCCCCACCAGCACCGCGCCGGGGGTCCGCCGGGTCTCCTCCACACACCACTTCACCATCTCCGGCGCCGCCCTCTTCGAGAACAATATCATCCCCACCGTCTTCATCGCCGCCTCGAAGTCCTGCCGGATGCCCTGCAGCACAAAATCAGAGATGGGAATCCTCGCGCCCGTCGCCACCAGCACAATCCCCGCCACCCGCGAGGGATGGTCGAGGGCCAGGGTCTGGGCGATGGCCCCCCCCATGGAGTGGCCCAATACCACCGCCCGGGGCCACCCCAGCCGGTCCATCTCCCCCGCCACCCACTCCGCATACTCCCCCACATCCACCCGACCCGGCCCCGGCGAATCCCCGTGCCCCGGCAACGACACCGCATGGACCCGGTGCCCCTTCCCGGCGAAATGCTCGGTCTGATGCTTCCACAGGTTCCGGTTGCCTCCGGCTCCGTGGACGAACAGAAGAGGGAGAGGCATGAGGATGCCAACGGCCCCCGCCAATTAAACTTTATGTGCGCCGAAACCCAGGGATGTAACCATGCCGGTCCTCGACCTCTTCAAGTTGGACGGCCGCCGCGCGCTGGTCACCGGCGGGGGCCGAGGCATCGGCCGCTCCATCGCCCTCGCCCTCGCCGAGGCCGGGGCCGACGTGGCCGTCACCGCCAGGACCCAGAAGCAGATTGACGCCGTTGCATCCGAAATCAAGGGCCGGGGCCGCCGCTCCCTCGCCATCCCCTGCGACGTGCGCAAGACCGAGGAGGTCAACCGGTGTGTCGAGAAGACCATCGCCGACCTCGGGGGCCTCGAAATCCTGGTGAACAACGCGGGCATCCTCTTCCACAACTGGCTGGTGGACACCAGCGACAAATCCTGGCACGACGTCCTCGACACCAACCTCACCAGCGCCTTCCTCTTCACCCGCGCCGCCGGAAAGCACTTCATCCAGCGCAAGGGGGGGAATGTCATCAACCTCGCCAGCGCCGCCGGAATCGCCGCCAGCCCCCGCCAGGCCCCCTACCACGCCTCCAAGGCAGGGATGCTCCTCATGACCAAGAGCCTCGCCCTCGAGTGGAACCGATACAACATCCGCGTCAACGCCATCGCCCCCGGATTCTTCGACACCGACATGACCAAACCCATCACCAGCAGCCCCAAGATGCGGGATGAGTTCATCAAGAGAATCCCCCTCCGCCGCCTCGGAAAACCCGAGGAGATAGGCCCCCTGGCCGTCTTCCTGGCCTCGGACGCCAGCAGCTACATCACCGGGGAGGTCGTGGTGATTGACGGGGGGGTCACCGCCTACTGACCGTGCGCCGCCTCCCCATCGCCCTCCTGCTCCTCCTGCTCTTCGCCGCACTGCTCCTGCTGGCCCCCGGCGGAGGCCCCCCACCCCCCTCCCCTGCCGCAACCAACGCCACCCCGGCCCGGGTCCCCCCCGGCTGGACCGCCCCTGTCAAACTCGGGTTCAACGACGAGGGGTGGGAGGACAGCCCTTACCTGTCCCGGGACGGCAGGACCCTCTACTTCTTCCACCACCCGGGCCCCGACCTCATCAACAAGATGGAGGAAGCCCTCAAAATCCGGATTGACGGCCGCATATACACCAGCCAGTCCCCGTTCACCACCAAGCAGGTCCACCCGGCCTCCACGCCGGACCTGGCCACCGAGGCGGGCCCCTACGTCGCCCTCTCCGGCGACCTCTACTACCACGCCAACAAGAGGAGCATCGAGTTGCAACGAGAAGTCCCCGAGTCCATCTACAAGAACGGGGAGAGACTTGACCTGGGCACGGGAGGGAAGGAGACCAACCCCCACTACTGCGACGCCATGGGGGAACTCTATTTCGACTCGGGGGACCAGGACATCCTCCTCTACAAGGACGGCAAGGCCACCCTCCTCCCCGCCCCCATCAACCTCCCCGGAAACTCGGACTTCCAGCCGTTCCTCACCGACGACTGCCAGACGATGTATTTCACATCGGGCCGCGGGAGCGGGGCCGCCTGGCTGGCGATTTACCGGTCACAAAGGCTCGGCCAATTCGACTGGTCCGAGCCGGAACTCTTCATCTCCCACCCCCATGGGGTCGGAGAGTTCACCATGACCGCCGACGGCAGGCAGATGGCCTTCGCCCAGCTGTCCCGGGCGGCGGACGGAGGGGTCCGAATTGACATCTACCACTCCCGGAGGGAGAACACATCGTAACTCTTATCGCCCCCCGGCCCCCATAGGTGAACCCATGGCCCGCCCCCTCAACCTCCACCACAACCGGCGCTGGACCGTCCTCTGCCGGGAACCCAGGAGATGGCAGGCGGGGCTCTACATCCCCGAGTTCACCCGGAGGAAACAGGTAGATGTGCTGGAGAAGCACAACGGCCCCGAGCTCTTCATCGGCCTCCGGGGGACCGTCACCCTCCTCCTCAAGGGGGACCGGGGCCCCATCCGGGAGCGGGCCCTGCGCCCCGGGGAGGCCCTCTGGGTGGACGAGTGGCACAACGCCTACCGGAGTCCCCGGGGGGCGAGCCTGGTGGTGGAGACGGCGGGCTTGAAGAGCCGGTTCATGCCGATTCCGAACGGGGGGAGGCGATGAGCCCCTCCTCGAAGAAACCCGCACCCCGGAAGAAGGCTGCCGCCCGAAAGACCCCCGCGAAACGCGCCCCCCCGAAACCGAAGGACCCCATCGTCCAACTGCTGTCGGACCTCCCCGGCCTCTACATCCCCGGGAAGTTCCCCCGGGAGACCACCATCTACCTCTCCCTCGGGGAACACCAGAAGTGGACCCTCGTCGCCGGCCCCAAAAAACTGCGGGTGGTGAGGGCCAAGCTTACCGAGCGGGCCGACGGGGTGCTGAAGACCAGCCCCCAGATGTTCCTCCGCATGGTCAACAAGGGCTACATCCCGAACATGGTGGAGGTCTCCCTGGGGCTGGTGAAGACCAACCGCCCCGACCTCCTGAAGAGGTTCAACGACTCCATCCGGAGATAGAAAGTATATATGGGAGGGTATCCCAGCCTCCCTGGAGATGTCCGAGAAAAACGCTACGTGGCGGCTCTATCTCGCCTACGCGGCCGCCCTCTCCACCTGCCGCGCCCTCGAACAGGCCGCCATCTCCGCCCGCACCCGGGAGGAGATACTCGATGTGCTGGAGCGGGTCACGCGGGAAGTGGAGGCTTCGCTGGAAGAGCAGCGTAGGAAGCTGGAGACCCTGGGGGAGGCCCCGGCGGTAGAGGCCATCGCCGTTTAATCTCTCCGGCTCCGATACGTCCCGTTTTCGCGCTCGATTTTCCCCTGCCCCTGGAGCCGGTCGAGGTGCATCTGGAGCATGACCTTCTCGAAGTAGCGGTCCCAGCGGCTCTTCTGGACCTGCTCGGCCCCGTGGCAGATGCCCCGGGAGACCAGCGGGTCGAGGGCCTGGGGCTCGCGGCAGAGGTCGAGGAGGCGGGTGTCGCGCTCCGCGAAGACGGCGTGGTAGAGGCGGAATCGCTCCTCGATTTTCGGGCGGGGGATGGGCTTGGCGTGGCTGGTGAGGACCCACTCGCATCGGCGGGCGATGGACTGGAGGCGCTCCACGGAGGCCTCGAACTCCTCCAGGTTGCAGGTGGGCCAGCCGTACCAGGGGCCGAAGCGGGTGAGGTCAATGTCGCTGGCGTAGAGGAGTCCCAGGGCGGACTCGTGGAAGGCGACGTGGCCGGGGCTGTGGCCCGGGGCGCCGATGACCTCCCAGCGGGTCTCCCCGAAGTCGAGGGTGTCGCCCCCCTGGAAGTCGCGGGAGGCGGGGACCGGCTTCCAGCCGAGGAAGTGGAAGGGCTCCCCCACCTCGCGGCGGAGGGTCTCGTCGTCCACCCCGCAGAGCCTCCGGTATCCCTCCCGGGACTCGATGCCCTCCCGGTCCCCCCGGGGGACCCAGGGGGCGGGGAAGCGGTGGTTGTTGTAGATGTGGTCGAGGTGGTAGTGGGAGTTGAGGACCCGCCCCACCGGGGGGAGGGCCTTCACCTGGTCGTTGCCGGTGTCGAGGAGGACGGTGGCCTCGTCGAGGATGAGGAGGCTGTTGGCGTGGAACTCCCCCTGGCTCCGGATGAAGAAGACCCCCTCGGCCACCTCGGTGAAGTGCTCCCGCTGGCGGAGGCCGGGGGCCGCATGGTGGGGGTCCATCCTGTGCCCAATGTCGCGGGGTCTAATAACGGCTGTCCCCCACAGGTGGGGGGGGGCCGGCTCTACAGCGGGGGCCCGCCCTCCCGGAGGAGTTCGCGGGCGATGGTCATCTCCTGGATTTCGTCGGTGCCCCCGCCGAGGGCGAGGAGGCGGATGTCGCGGCTCAACTTCTCCACGGGGTATTCGGAGAGGAACCCGTAGCCCCCGAATATCTGGATGGCCTCGCGGCAGACCTCCTCGGCGGCCTGGCCGCAGTAGAGCTTGGCGGCGCAGGCGTCGGTCATGTTGCGGACGTTGTTCTTCATCATCCAGACCTGCTTGAGCATTAGGTTCTTCACGTTCTCCCGGTGCATGTACATGCGGGCGAGTTTCTTCTGGACGAGCTGGTATTCGGCGATGGGTCGGCCGAACTGGGTGCGCTCCTTGGAGTATTTGACGCACTCGTCGATGCATCTCTCGATGACGCCGAGGGCCATGGCCGGCGCTCCCGAGCGCTCCCCCTCGAGGATGCTGATGGCCTGGGTGCGGCTGGGGTCCTTCTCCTTGCCGCCGAGGAGATTGTCCCGGGTGACGGTGACCTCGTTCATGAATATCTCCCCGGTGGGGCTGGTGCGCATCCCCATCTTCTTGAAGGGCTTGCCGGTCTCGAGGCCGTCCATTCCCCGCTCGAGGATGAAGCCGTGGACCTTGCGCTCCTTGGGGTCGCTCCCCGGGTGGTCAATCTTGGCGTAGACGACGAAGGTGTCGGCGTAGGGGGCGTTGGTGATGAGGGTCTTGCTCCCGTTGAGGATATACTTGTCCCCCTGGACCTTGGCCACGCTTTGGAGGGCGAAGGCGTTGCTCCCGGTGGCGGGCTCGGTGAGCCCCCAGCAGCCAATCTTGTCGAGAGTGAGGATGGGGAGGCCGTATTTCTCCTTCTGCTCCAGGGTCCCCTTGGCCATGATGGTGCGGCCGCAGAGGCCGAGGGATGCCCCGAGGGAGAGGGCGAGGCCGGGGTCCACGCGGGAGATTTCCACGAAGAGCAGCAGGAAGAGGGTGGGGTCCTGGGCCGCCCCCCCGCCGAAGAGGTCCGCGTCTGTGACCGCCTCGGGGTTCCCGTCGCCCCCCTTCTCGGCGGCCTTCTTCTTGCGGGACTCCCAGCCCCCGCGTATCATCTGGGCCACCCCGAAGGTCTTCCAGATTTTCCGCATGGCCTCGTAGGTGAGGGTGTCCTGCTCCTCCATCCGGGGGACCATGGGCTGGATTTCCTTGGTGAGGTAGTCCCGGAACATCTTCCGGGCCATCGTCTGCTCCTTGGTGAAGTCGAACATGGGAGGGCTCCAAAGCAAACAGGGGAGTCCGCGCCTTAAAACTTCGCCCCGCGGGCTGTCCCATGGGAAAGGGGATGCCCGGGGGAGAAGGTGGTTGCGAGCACTACACCCGGGGGAACCCGCATCAAAAAAGTTTAAATAGGGCGGGGTGAGAGTGCAACCGAAATTGCGGGAGCCTCTCGGCGATGAAATTCGGACTCTTCTACGAACTCGAGGTCTACAAGGACTCCGGCAAGAACGAGGCCCAGGTCTTCCACGAGGCCCTGGACGAGTGCGAGCTGGCCGACAAGCTGGGCTTCTCCCACATCTGGGACGTGGAGCACCACTTCATGGTGGAGTATTCCCACTCCCCGGCCCCGGAGGTCTTCCTGGCGGCGGTGACCCAGCGGACCAAGAAGATTCGCATCGGCACCGGCGTGGTCCTCCTCCCCTTCCACCACCCGGTCAACGTGGCGGAGCGCGTCGCCGTGCTAGACATCCTCTCCAAGGGCCGCCTCGATTTCGGCACCGGCCGGGGCTTCCAGGTGGTGGAGTATGACACCTACGGGTTCTCCATGGAGCAGAGCCGGGCCCGCTGGGAGGAGTCGGTGGACATGATTCGGAAGGCGTGGACCAGCCACGAGTTCACCTATGACGGGAAGTTCTGGAAGGTGCCCCGCAAGATTGTGGTCCAGCCCAAACCCATCCAGAAGCCCTATCCCCCCTTCTGGGTGGCCGCCGTGACACCCTCCACCTTCGAGATCGCGGCCCGGAAGGACGTGGGGTGCCTCGCGGGGCCCTTCAAGCCCATGCCCCTGGTGGTGGAGGACCTCAAGCTCTACCGGCACACCCTGAAGCAGGAGAAGAAGCCCCCGGGCTCCGAGCGGTTCTCCATGCTCATCGGCCTCCACGTGGGGAAGAACAACGAGCAGGCCCAGCAGGTCGCCAAGAAGGGGATGCTCCGCTACTTCCAGCTCCTCCTCAAATTCACCGCCCCCATCCTCGCCAAGACCCCGGAGGCCTACAAGTTCTACAAGAGCCTCCCCGCGGAGCTGGCGGGCAAGTTCTCCGCCGACGAACTCGAGTCCGCCGGGATGCTCATCGGCGGGGACCCGAAGCACGTCATCGAGAAACTGGAGGCCCTGCGCCAGTTCGGCTTCGACGAAATCATGTACTTCGTCCCCGTGGGGGTCCTCCCCCAGCACGACGTGATGGAGTCCATCCAGCTCATCGGGGACGAAATCATCCCCCACTTCGCCGACAAGCCGGGCGTGGGCCGATATTAGGGGCACAATCTTTATCTTTTTTCGGGGTGAGGCGGAGGCATCCTCATGCCGGCAGAGAATCTCCCCAAGGGGAAGGCGGTCTCCTTGGAGGGCCTGGTGCTCTCCACCCAGGCCTCTCTGCGCATCGAGGACAAGGCCACCCAGCAGGCCATCCACATTGACCCTTTCAAGGTGGCGGCCCCCGCCAAGACGGACATCATCTACATCACCCACCCCCACTTCGACCACCTGGACCCCAAGGCGGTGGAGAAGCTCTACACCCCCGGGAAGACCAGCGTGGTGGCCCCCCAGGAGTGCCTCGACTCCCTGAAGATGGTGCGCTCCGAGGACGGTGTGGCGGTGAAGCCGGGGCAGATGGTGAAGGTGAAGAATGTCCCCGCGGTGGCGGTGGCCGCCTACAACCAGGCGAAGGACCGTCTCCACTTCCACCCCAGGGCCAAGGGCTGGGTGGGCTACGTGCTCCAGGTGAACGGCCAGACCCTCTACCACTCGGGGGACACCGACGCCACCGGGGAGATGCTGGAGCTCGCCGGGAGCCTGAACCTCGCCTTCCTCTGCTCCGGGGGCACCTACACCATGAGTGTGGAGGAGGCCGCCCAGGCGGCCATCACCCTCCGCGCCGATGCCTCCGTCCCCATGCACCTCATCCCCGTGGACATGAAGAATGAGACCAAGCAGAAGCAGGCGGCCGAGCAATTCAAGAAGCAGGTGGGGGAGCGCTCCCTTCGGGCCGATGTCCTCGGCGGATGGGGAACGTTCTGAGGATGCAGCATATCTGCGGATAACCTATGAGTGCGGTGGATGAGGCCAGGAAACTGGTGAAGGCGGGCCGGGCGATGCCGGAGGACCTCTTCGTGCTGTTCCGCGCCATCGAGGAGATGGCCCAGGGGGACGAGGACCTCAAGGCGGCCCTGGGGGACTACGACGATGTGACCATCAACTTCGAGGTGGACGGAACGCCGGTGAAGGCCCACATGCGGCTCCGAGGCCACGCCGTGAAGTTCGAGAGGGGGCACGCCCCCGACGCCCACGTGACCCTGGGGATGACCCCCCAGGTGGCGGGGTGGCTGGCCACCGCCAACATGGAGGAGGTCCGGGGGGCCATATTCACCGGTGGAATCCGGGCGGCCCGGGGGGACCTCAACCGGTCCATGGCCATGATTCCCATCTTCGAGACGGTCACCGAGAAACTGCGGGGATAGCCTCGGTTATCGAATCCGGCGGAGCACCCGAAGGCGGGCCCGCCTCCGCCTCTCCTGGATGCGGCGGCGCACCAGCCACACCAGCAACACCGGGGGGAGGACCCCCAGGAGGAGAAGCCAGGAGAGGGAAAACCCGGGGAGGCTCACGTAGGCATTCAATTCGACCCGACCAGCCTCCCCCCCGGTGGTGAGGGTGGCGGCGAGGATGTGGACCCCCTCGGCCCCCGGGGCCACCTGGAGGGGGATGGAGACCACCCGCTGCTCCCGGGGCTCCAGGTCCACCGCCACCCGGGAGTTGGGGCTCGACCACCCGGGGGGCAGGAGCACCTCGAGGGTCGCGTTCCGGGGGCGCGAGTCCCGGTTGACCACCACCGCCTCCACGCTCCCCAGGCCCCCGGGCCGGAGGGGGCTCACCCGGTAGGCGGCCTGCAGGGGCTCCCCGGGCTCCGGGTAGAGTAGGAGGCGCCAGCGGTAGCCGTAGAGCACCTCGGCGTCGGGGAGGAGACCGGGGGCCTCGAAGGAGAGGGTGCGGCTCCGCTCCACCCGGGGGTCGAGGTCGCGCAGGAGCCACCCCGTCTCCCCGTCGAAGGGCTGGGGGGCCACATCATAGCGCTGGCCCCCTGCCCCCTGGCTGTCCAGGAGGACCACCCGCGCCACCGGCTGCTCCAGCCCCACAATCCGCAGGAGGAAGAGGCTCTTCTGCTCCACGTAGTCGAGGCGCACGCTCCGGGCCACGGTGGGCCCCCGGGGCTCCCGAACCCGCAGGACGAACTCCGCCTGTGCCGCCTCCAGGAGGACCCGCACCGGATACTCCCCCGGGGGGGTCCCCGCGGGGACGGTGATGGGCAGGTTCCACGAGACCTCCCCCCTGGGGGGAACCGTGACCGGGACCACCGCCCCCCAGCCGGGGGGCAATCCGCGCACCTCTGGCTCCCCCCTCCACTCCTTCTCGCCCCCTTGCAGGACCAGGCTCACCACCCGGGTCTCCCCTGAGAGGACCTCCTCCAGGACCGTGGAGCGCACAATGGTCACCGGCCCCTTCCGGGGCTCCCCGAGCCTGCGCCGCTCTCCGGGGACCAAGGGGGGACCCGCGCTGGCCTCCGCGCTCTCATTCCCCGCCGCGCAACGGACAGCCAGGGGCCCCGCCGCCCCCGGGATTGCCGCCGAGAGCCGCGCCTGGCCCCCGGGCCCCAGGGCCACCTCGGGGAACGCCACGGAATCATTCGCCAGGATGAGAGAGCACCGGGGATAGAGGATGTATCCGGAGGGGTTGCCCACCCGGAGGCCCCACTCCGAGGGGATGCCGGGGGTCACGCTCGACGGGGACTCCAGTTCCAAGGTGAGGCCATGGGCCCCCGAAACCAGAACCAGGAGCGCCACCCACCCCAGGACCCACGCCCGCCCCATACCCCAGGGCTCTACGCGGGAGTCCAAAATCTTTATCCTCATCATGGGGATTCCATAGCGGAGGCACATCATGGGGAAACTCGACGGGAAGGTGGCGATTGTCACCGGGGCGGGCCAGGGCATCGGCCGCGGGGAGGCCCTCCTGCTGGCGGGCCTCGGCGCCCGGGTGGTGGTGAACGACCTGGGCTGCGACTGGCAGGGAACCGGGGACGACAAGATGTACGCCGACCGGGTGGCCAAGGAAATCAAGGCCCAGGGGGGACAGGCGGTCTCCTCCACCGAGTCGGTCTCCGACTTCCAGTCCGCCAAGCGCATCCTCCAGACCGCCCTGGACAAATACGGGCGCCTCGACATCCTGGTGAACAACGCGGGCATCCTGCGGGACAAGATGCTCTTCAACATGGACGAGGGGGACTGGGACGCCGTCGTCGCCGTCCACCTCAAGGGGACCTTCAACATGGCCCGCCACGCCTGCGGATACTACCGCGCCGAGGCCAAGACCGGGAAAACGGACCCCCGGCGCATCATCAACACCACCAGCATCGTCGGCCTCAAGGGCAACGCGGGACAGACCAACTACGCCGCGGCCAAGGCCGGCATCGCCTCCTTCACCCTCGCCCTCGCCCAGGAGATGAAGAAATACCACACCACCGTCAACGCCGTCTCCCCCGCCGCCCGCACCCGCCTCACCGTCCAGACCTTCGGGGACTCCTGGAAGCAACAGGCCCCCGCGGGCCAGTGGGACCCCATGGACCCCGACAACATCGCCCCCATGGTGGGCTACCTGGCCCTCCCCGAGGCCCAGGAGGTCACCGGCCAGGTCTTCAACGTCCGCGGGGGAGTCATTGACCTCTACCAGTCGTGGACCCCCGTGAAGACCATCGAGAAAAAGGGCCGCTGGACCGTGGACGAACTCACCCTCCGCGTCGGCGAACTCATGGAGGCCCGACCCCCCGACCCCCTCAACCTGGGCCAACAGGGGACCACCTCCATCGACGACGCCCTACGTCGGCGCTGAAATGCCCTACGCCGACCCAGGGGGACTCTGGCTCCACTACGAGACCTGGGCTCCCCCCGGCCCCCCCACAGGGAGGGCGCCCATCCTCCTGCTCCACGGGTTCTCCTCCTGCTCCAAATACTGGAGGACCCTCACCCCCGACCTCCTGGCCCGGGGCCACACCGTGATTGCGGCCGACGCCGTCGGCCACGGATTCTCCGACCCGCTGCCCGAGAGGGTCATCCCGGTGACCGCCCTCGCCGACCACGCCGCCCGCATCCTCGACCACGCCGGGGCCCCGGAGGCGGTGGTCATCGGCCACTCCATGGGAGGATTCACCGCCCAGATGCTCGCCCTCTCCCACCCCCGCCGGGTCCGGGCCCTCGTCCTGGCGGACGCCCTCTCCAGCGTCCGCGAGATGGGCCACCGCCGCCTCATCATGCCCCCCGGGGCCATGCGCTACGCCCGCTTCCTCCCCCGCCGCCTCCTCCAATGGGGCCTCCGCCGCTTCGAGCCCTGGACCCCCCCGGAGTGCCTCCCATGGCTCGCCGAACACTTCTACCGCAGCGACCACAACACCCTCGCCGCCATTGCCCGCGGCCTCTCCCAGATGGACCTCACCCCCCGCCTCCCCGAAATCCAGGCCCCCACCCTCATCGTCGTCGGGGAACGCGACCGAATCACCCCCCCCAGGGGCAGCGAGACCCTCCACAGGGGAATCCCAGGCTCCCGCCTCCACGTCCTCCCCCAATCGGGCCACCTCTCCACCCTCCAGCGCCCCCGGGAATTCCGCGAGGCCCTCGCCCCCTTCCTCCAGCAACACGGGGGCCCATGAGCCCCGCCAAGAAACCCCAGCGGGACAGAAACACCGCCCTCGTCCGCGAGCGCCTCGAGATGGAGTTCACCCTCGCCATGAGATACATCGACCGCCAGGTGGCCCACCTCTTCCCCGGCCTCCTGGGAGCGCTGCTCAACCCCGTCGTCCAGTTCTTCTACCGC
>JACQPP010000138.1 GCA_016207465.1 Methanobacteriota archaeon | reverse complement strand
CCGCCCCCACCCCAGGCCGCGCTTCCCCCACCGAAGAAAAAAAGCCCACTCGGATGGGCCGTCCCGGCCGCGGTCCTCGTCATCGGGGTCGTGCTGGTGTTCCTCGTCCTCCCCTCGTTCCAGTCCCAGCAGGGACTCCTCTCCCAGATTGTTCCGACCCCTGCGCCTGGCCGCGCAGGCCCCCTCACACCCACCCCGGGCACCCTCGGGGCCTCGTCCTCCCCGAACAGCCCCGCGCTCGCCACCGCCCAGGGGACCATCCGCGCCGCCCAGGGGGGAACCGTCACATCGGCCACTGGAGACCTCTCTCTCACAGTGCCCCCCGGGGCCATGACCCGGGACAATCCCATCACCGTCAACCACGTCGCCTACCCCCGGCAGGAGAGCGGCCTCCTCATGGGGGAGGTGGTCTTCGGACCCCCGGGCCTCACCTTCCAGAAGCCCGCCACTCTCACCGTCAAACTCCCCCAGCCCCCCACCCAACCGGATGACATCGCCGTATACACCCTCAGCACCTCCAACACCCCCACCCCGGTGGGCGGCGAAATCAGCCGCTTCGAGCGCATTGCCGACACCACCTACGACGCCCGGACCGGGACGCTCCAGGTCCCGGTCCGCCACTTCTCCGTCCTCGCCATCGCCAACGAAAAGCCCGCCTACCTGGTGTTCGACATCATCTCCGGCAAATACCTCAAGAAAGGGGACCTCCTCTACACCCTCACCGGCAAGACCCCGGGCTCCGGCGGCTTCTGGTGGCCCGGCCACGTGGCCCTCTACCTCGGGACCCGCGACCCCGCCTCCAAGAAGAACGACGGCACCACCATCATCGAGTCCACCCAGCAGGACCTCAAACTCGGATACACCGACGGGGTCCAGTTCAGCCGATACAGCGAACTCAAGACCTACGGCATCGCCCAGTCCCACATCTTCATGGGCGCCCGCCGCCCCACCTTCGCCGTCACCGACCCCGAGCGGGACAAGATTGCCACGTGGGCCATCTCCAAACTCAACACCCCCTACTCCCCCGTCGGAGGCCCCTGGATGAGCGAGGGCAGCCTCGCGGGGCAGAACTACGCCACCGACTTCCTCCGCAACTTCCAGATTCCCCTCGTGGACGCGGCGGTCCCCATCGAACTCAACGGGCTCAGCTGCACCGGCCTCGTGGAGGGAGCCTACGAGGCAGGCACCGGCAAGAAGATTGTCCCCTGGTACGCGCGGGCCTTCCTCTGGCCCATCCGCCAGTTCGACCGCACCCTCCCCGTCCGGGACGCCATGGTCGAGCCCGGCGAGACCTTCGAGATGTTCATCAAAGGGGTCGTCAAGCCCCCCAAGGGATGGAGCACCCTCAACCCCTGGGCCGCCGACTACTACGACGACGACAAATACTACACCCGCGCCATGGCCATCCTCCCCGGCTCCACCACCGAGAAGCCCATCAAGGCCAAACGCGCCAACTTCATTGACCTCAACGGCCTCTTCACATTCACCCCCACCCAGGAGGACGCGGGCCAACACTACGTATTCACCTTCACCATTGACGCCACCAAGGGAGGACGCGAGAAAATCACCGACCAGTTCACCATCCGGGTCAACGGCACAGCCAACACCACCTGCGAGGGATGCCCGGGACTCGTGGACTACATGACGACACTGAACCGCTACCGATAGATGGAGATTCCACCTTTCGACCCCCCGGCCCGAGGCCTGACAGTGACCCGGTCACAACCCCCGCCACTCCATAACCCACTACCCAACCCCATTCCTCCATGGCGGCCCCCCGGGGCCGCAGGAGACCCCATATGCACTGCACAGAAAGTTGCGGCGGATTCGTCATTCGCCGGTACTATACCCGCCAGGAGAAACGGGAGTGGCTCGAAGAATACGCCCAGGGACTCGAAAACGAACTGAAGGCGGTGAGGGAGAGAATCGGGGAGTTAAAAGGATAGAACCGGGGGGATGGAACAGGTTTAACTAGGGGGGCGCAGAGTCTCCCCCGAGGCCCCATGCCCCTCCCCGCCGAGGACCGCCTGGCCATCCTGGAACTCTGCGCCCGCTACAACCGCACCGTGGACAGCCGCGACACGGAGGGGTGGCTCTCCACCTGGACCGACGACGGGGTCTTCGAGACCACCTTCGGCACATTCCAGGGCAGGAAGGCCATGGAGGGTTTCCTCCGGGTCTTCTACGCCACCATGCAGGGCAAGCGCCACTGGAGCGGAAACCACATCATCGAGGGGGACGGCGACACTGCCACCCTCACCTGCGACCTCATGCTCCTCCAGACCGGCAAGAGCCCCGGGGTCTACGCCACCGGGACCTACACCGACGCCCTCCGCAGGGTGGCGGGCGCCTGGAGGTTCAGTCGCCGCAAACTCGCCCTCGACTCCGCCGCCAGCCCGAAGGCAGGGGGAACCGGATGAAAATCCCATCGAGACTCGCGGGCGCCTGCGGCATCCTGGCCCCCGTCCTCGGCTGGCTCTTCATCCTGGCCTCCATCGCCGCCAACCCCTGGTTCTCCTGGACCGGCCACGCCCTCAGCCACCTCGGCTCCCCCGCCAGCACCAACCCCGCCCTCTTCAACACGGGGCTCATCCTCACCGGGGGCCTCGGCCTCCTCATGACCCTGGGGTTCGCCGCCTCCTCCCAACCACAAGCGGAGCGGGACCTCCGCGGCCGCATGGGACTCCTCCTCCTGGCCGTCTCCCTCTTCGCCCTCGCGGGGGTCGGGGTCTTCCCCTGGCCCCATCCCCCCGGCCTTCCGGCCAGCGGAATCCCCGAGTTCACCCCCACCGCCGTCGCCCACACCGCCACCGCCGCCACCTTCTTTCTCCTCACCCCCGTCAGCCTCCTCCTCATCGGCCGCAGCGCCCAATACCGCGGCCAGCCCCTCGGCCGCCTCTCCATCCTCCTCGGCCTCGGCTCCCTCGGGACGGTCCTCGCCTTCCCCGCCTTCGTCTTCGGCGCCGCCAACCCCGAGGGGGTCGCCATCCCCGAGGCCATCGCCGCCCTCTTCACCACTGCCGCCTCCATCCGCTTCGGGGTCCACCTCCTCCGGGGCCCCGAACTCACTTCAACTGCCCCCGGCCATATCCCAGAATCCGCCGGGCGATGATGAGCCTCTGAATCTCCCCGGTCCCCTCGGCGATGTTGGTGAGGCGGGCGTCCCGCATATACTTCTCCAGCAGTTCCTTCTTGGAGAATCCCAGGTGGCCCGCCATCTCGCAGCATCGGCGGGTGACCTCGGCAACAATGGTTCCGGCCATGGCCTTGGCTATGGCGGCCTCGAGGTTGTTGGGCTGCTTTGAGTCGCCCATCCAGCAGGCCCTCCAGATGATGAGGCGTGTGGCCTGGACCTTGGTCTCGAGTTCCATGAAGTCCCGCTCTACGGCGGTGAGGCGGGCCGGGGAGAGTCCGTAGCGGATTTCGATGGAGTTCTGCCGGAGGAGTTCGCGGGTGCGCTCGAGGGCGGCGCGGGCGACCCCGAGGCCGACGGCGGCGACGATGGGGCGCATGGTGTCGAAGGTGGCCATGGCCCCCCGGAATCCCCCGGCCCGCTTCTCCTGGATTTCCGGCGGGCCCAACATGTGGTCGAGGGGGACCCGGCAGTCCTCGAGGACGATGGAGGAGGTGTTGGAGGCCCGCACTCCCAGTTTTTTCTCGACCTTCCCGATTCGGGCCCCCGGTGTTCCGGCGGGGATGACGAAGGCCCGCATGGTGGCGTGGCGCACCTCGTCGGGGGAGGCCCCCGGGGAGACCACCTTCGCCCAGACCACCACGAGGCCATTGGTGTGTTCCAGGGCGAGGGATGCGCTGGTGATGAAGACCTTCTCCCCGTTCAGGACCCATGAGTCCCCGTCGCGGCGGGCGGTGGTCCGGATGGAGGCGGTGTCGCTCCCCGCCCCCGGCTCGGTCATGGCCATGGCTCCGAAGGCAGGCTCGGGGCCCTGGAAGCGGGCGAGAAATTTCCTCTGCTGCTCAGGGGTCCCGTTGGCGAGGATGGCGGCCCCGCCGAGGCCGGGGCCGGGGAGGCATCGCATCAATGCGCCGTCCCCCCAGGCCATCTCCTCCGAGTAGATGGCGGCCCCCAGGGTCCCCCCGGGTGTGGCGGGGCCCCGCTTCGCCGGGATGGTGTCCCGCATCCGGTGGAACTCCCGGATGAGGTCCCGGGGGACCTCGTGCTCGTGGTCGTCATAGTGGCGGGCGATGGGGCGGAACTTCTCCTCGACGAGGGCGTGGACCTGGTCCCGGGTGCGCGCGACCTCGGGGGGAACCTCGAAGTCAATGGGCATCGGTGGCCTCCAGTTCGAGGGCCCGCTCGCGGAGGAGCCGCTTCATCACCTTCCCCTGGGGGCTGTAGGGGAGCTCGGGGACGAAGTGGACCCGGCGGGGCCTCTTGTAGTCCGCCAGGTTCTCCCGGCAGAGGGCGATGAGTTCCTCGGCGGTCGGTGCATCCCGCTGGCCCGGCCGCAGGACGACGAATGCGGAGAGCCTCTCCCCCCACTCGAGGTCGGGGACCCCCACCACGGCGGCATCATAGACGGCGGGGTGGCTGCGGAGGACGTTCTCGGTCTCGGCGGGATAGATGTTGACGCCGCCGCTGATGACCATGTCCGACTTCCGGTCCACCACATAGAGATAGCCCTCTGGGTCCACCTTGGCCATGTCCCCCACGGTGAAGAAGCCGTCCCGGAACCCCTCCCGCGTGGCCTCGGGGTTCTTCAGGTAGGCGGTGGCCAGCACGCTGGTCCGGATGTAGAGGAGTCCCACCTGGCCCGGGGGGACCTCCTGGCCCTCCTCGTCGAGAATCTTCACCTCGTGACCCGGGAGAGCGCGCCCGCAGGAGCCCATCTTCGCCAGCTGCTCCTCCGGCCTCAGCACCGTGTTCAGCCCCGTCTCCGTGGAGCCGTAGAACTCATAGAGGACGGGGCCGAAGTGCTGGAGGGTCTGGACCTTGGTTGCGTGGGGACAGGGGGCCGCCCCGGTGATGAGGGCCCGCATGGAGTCCACCCGGTACCGCTTCTTCACCTCGGGGGGGAGGGCGGCGATGCGGGTCAGCTGGGTGGGCACCAGGAAGGCGGTGGAGACCCGCTCCGTCTCGATGGCGGCCAGCACCTGCTCGGCGTCGAACTCCCGTTGGAGCACCAGGGTGCATCCGAAGATGGCGTGGATGGCCCCCAGGGCCCAGGGGGCCGAGTGGTAGAGGGGGCAGACGATGAGGTGGATGTCCCGGCTGGTGATGCCGAAGGCGGAGATGATGTTGGTCAACTGCGGAATGTCCCTCTTCTTGGGGGCCCGGTAGACCCCCTTCGGGGTCCCCGTGGTCCCCGAGGTATAGGTGATGCTCGGGGTCAGCTCGTCGGAGTCGTAGAGGGGCTCCTCCGGCGAGGCACGGGACAAGAGGTCGTCGTAGAACTCGGCATCTCCCGCCCGGCCGCCGACCGAGACATACCGGGAGACGCCGGGGAGGCTCGCCCGCCTCACCACCTCCATGAACTCCGGGGCGAAGAAGAGCGCCCTGGACTCGGAGTTGCCCACGATGTGCTCCACCTCCCGGTGCTTCAGGTGGACGCCCACGGGGACCCGGTTGGTCTTGAGCTTCTCGGAGGCGAAGCAGAGCTCGAGGAACTCCGGGCAGTTCGGGAGCATCATGGCGAACCGCTCCCCCCGCCGGAGGCCGAGGCCCTCCAGCAGGTGCATCGCCTGGTTGATGCGCGAATTGAACTCGCGGTAGGAGAGCCGCCTCGCGCCATCCGCCACCGCGAGCTTGTCCGGGTTGCGGTGGGCCTGGAAGGCGATGGTGAAGGGAGGTGGGGGAGGAGGAGGCATAGGCCCCTCTTTGCGCGTTCTCCGCTATTTGTTTTTTCGGGTGTTAGTGACCCCCACCCCGCGAGGGGAAGGGGGGATAGCCACTATTTAAGAATCCGCGCAACCACGTTTCCCCGAATGAGCCTGCGTTCCCGGGTGGCCATCGTCGGGGCGGGGATGGTCCCCTTCGGCGAGCTCTTCGAGCAGTCCTATGAGGACATGGCGGTGGGGGCATTCCGGGCCGCCCTGGCAGACTCCCGGGCCGCGCGGGAGGACATCGAGGCCGCCTGGCTGGGGACCTTCCGGCAGGCCCAGTCCACCGGCGCGTCCCTCGTGGACCCCCTGCGGCTCTACCCGAGGCCCTGCACCCGGGTGGAGAACGCCTGCGCCACCGGGGCCGACGCCTTCCGCAACGCCGTCTTCGGGGTGGCCAGCGGCGCCTACCGGCTGGTGGCCGTCGCCGGCGTCGAGAAGACCCGCGACCGGGGCCCCCGCGAGGGGATGCAGGGGCTGGCCGAGGGGGGCCGCCACCCCATCTGGGCCACCGGCCTCACCACCCCCGGATACTTCGCCCTCTACGCCACCCGCCACATGAAGATGCACGGAACCACCCGCGAACAGATGGCCCGCGTCGCCGTCAAGAACCACCGCAACGGCGCCCACAACCCCTACGCCCACCTCCGCTTCGAGGTGACACTGGACCGCGTGCTGAATGCCCCCCAAGTGGCCAGCCCCCTGGGGCTCCTCGACTGCTGCCCCACCACCGACGGGGCCGCCTGCCTCCTCCTCGCCCACGAGAGCGTCGCCCGAAAATACTCCGAGGAGCCCATCTGGGTCGCCGGCCTCGGCCAGGGCACCGACACCCTCTGGTTCGGACAGAAGCCAGACTACACCGGCTTCCAGGCCACCCGCCAGGCGGCCCACGACGCCTACGCCATGGCAGGGGTCGGCCCCGGGGACCTGGACGTGGCAGAGGTCCACGACTGCTTCACCATCACCGAAATCATCAACTACGAAGACCTCGGCTTCTGCCCCCCGGGGGATGGGGGAAAACATATCGAGTCCGGGGCCCCCGACCCCGATGGGGACCTCCCCGTCAACCCCTCCGGGGGCCTCAAGAGCCGCGGCCACCCCATCGGGGCCACCGGAGTCGCCCAGCTCTGCGAACTCACCTGGCAACTGCGGGGCCGCGCCGACAAGCGGCAGGTCCCCGGCGCCAGGACCGGACTCGCCCACACCCTCGGGGGGGCGGGGCAGGTCTCCAACGTGACCATACTCCAGGGGGAGACGTAGATGGGGAGCCTCGACGGAAAGGTCGCGGTGGTCACCGGCGCGGGCCAGGGCATCGGCCGCGCCGAAGCCCACCTCCTCGCCCGAGAGGGGGCCAGGGTCGTGGTGAACGACCTGGGATGCACCTGGCAGGGGGAGGGGGAGAGCCGGATGGCCGCCGACCAGGTGGCCGAAGAGATTCGGAAAGCGGGAGGCCAAGCGGTCCCCAACTACGACGACGTCTCCAAGTTCGACTCGGCGAAGCGCATCATCGCCACCGCCCTCCAGACCTGGGGCCGCCTCGACATCCTCGTCAACAACGCCGGCATCCTCCGCGACAAGATGATATTCCACATGGAGGAAACCGACTTCGACTCGGTCATCGGCGTCCACCTCAAGGGCACCTTCGGCCTCACCCGCCACGCCTGCGCCCACTTCCGCGACCGGCACAAACAGGGCGACGAAAGCGGGGGCCGCATCATCAACACCACCAGCATCGTCGCCCTCCGCGGAAACGCGGGCCAGGCCAACTACATCGCCGCCAAGGGGGGCATCGCCGCCCTCACCCTCGCCACCTCCCTCGACATGAAAAAATACGGGGTCACCTGCAACGCCATCAGCCCCGGAGCCCGCACCCGCCTCATCGCCCAGACCCAGGAGGCCAAGGGGGGCAGCGCCGAGAAGAGGATGCCCCGGGCCGGGGAGTTCGACCCCTTCGACCCCGCCAACATCGCTCCCCTCGCCGCGTTCCTGGCCAGCGACCAGGCAAGAGGCATCACCGGAAGGGTGTTCCACATCGTCGGGGGAAAGATTGACCTCTACCAGGGATGGACGCCGGTGAAGTCCATCGAGAAGAAGGGACGGTGGGAGGTGGGGGAGTTGAAGGAGAGAATCCGGGAACTGACCGGATAAAAAACCGTATCCGAAGGATTATATCACCGTAAAACCAATTCACTACCCATGGTCGAAGCCCTCCCCAAGGCCACCGAATACGTGAAACTCCGGGGGGCCTTCGTGGAGATGGTGAAGGCAGTGGCGGCCCGCCGTGGGTTGGCCCTGGGCACCCATCGCTCCATCGCCGAGTTCACGGCGGAACTCCACCGCGAGCGCCCGGACTGGCAACTGAAGGAGGCGTTCCGCCACGCCGAGAGCCTCCATGTGAACTTCTACGAGGACCACCTCCCCGAGGACTACGTGCGGGAGAGCGAGAAAGTCGTCCGGAAGGCGGTGGAGAGCCTCCGGGCCCTGCTCTGATGAGAGAGGAAAAGAGGGAATCCGACAAATACGAATGAGCCCGCTACGCCCACGCGGTGCAGAAGGGGGCCTGGGTGGTGATGACTTTTAGAGTATGACACGACTTAAAAAATATCTGAAATTAACGGCGCTTTTAGGTACCACGATGGTTTTATTTCTTTGGTTAGTATTAGCAGCAATCTCGGTCATATGGGTAGGCCCACCGCTTCGTTTGGGTCCGTTAACACCTGGAAAAATTGAAGTTTGGAACTTTCACATATGGTTTGATGGCCCGGCGGTAATTCTGGATGCGTCGTTTAGAAATTTAGGGGATACCGTGGTAGATGCATCATTAAACTTCACGTTAGATAACGAGATTGTATGCAAAAAAGGAATTTTTGTACACCCTGGAAGATCAGATTATGTACTCTGTATTTGCCGTGGGCTTAGCAATGGGACTCATACAGCAAGCGTAGAGGGTAACCAAACAAATATATCTTTTGAGATTTTAACTGCACCAATTTCGGATATGGTGTGCGAATAGATCAAGATGAATTGGTACACCGCATCTGAAGAAAGTTTGTTGTAATTGTAGTAATGTCGTTGATTTCACAGCATCCGTTCGAGCTCCCGGCGGTCCCTCTCCTCCTCCGGGTTGAGGGCCCGGATTCCGGCACGGCGGCTGGCGGCGGAGAGGGCGCGGTCGGCAGTGAGGAGGATGTCGGACTCGCTCTCGCGGCAGGTCTCCATCTGGAGGGCGTCGGCCTGGTAGAGGTGGTCGCGGAGGAGGGTGGGCCAGGCCCGGGCGAGGAGTTCGGCGCTCACGGGGTGGAGGTCCATCCTGCCGGTCTCCACCAAGGAGAGAGTCTCTCCGAGGAGGGCGCCGCTGAGGTCCGTGAGGCGGCGCCGGGAGTAGTCCCCCCGGCCGCACCGGCGGTCGAGGACGCCGAGGGCTTCGCCGAGGTTCCAGAAGGATGCCGAGAGACCCGCCGGGGTGTCGTCGAAGAGGCGGTCCACCAGGGGCGTCCCCACCTCGTGGAGGTAGCGCTTGACCCAGGCGCTGGTGTCGAGGTAGACCTTCATCGGGACCGCATGGTGTGCACCAAGTCGGCGGAACTGCCCCGGACCCGGGGCCGCATTCTCCGCAGGGCCTCCGGGGAGGGGGGGCGAGGGGGGACGTCCATGGCCTCGGCGCCCTGGCGGAGCGCCCGCCGGGGGAGTTCCGCCCGGAGGAGGCGGCTCACCTCGGCGCTGAGCCTCCGCAGAGTCCCGTGGACCCGGAAGGTCCGGTCCTTGACCTCCATCCACACGTCCTCCTCCACCGTGATGCCCGCTTTCATAGTTCAGTAGTATACTACCCGACTACTTAAATATGGCGGTTACTTGAGTTGTTCTCTCGTGTAGCCCAAGACTCGCCTCGCGACGATGAGCGTATTGATTTGCCCGGTCCCCTCGAATATGTCGTTGATTTTCGAGTCCCGGACGAGTTTCTCCAATAGCAGTTTGCAGGTGTATCCCTCGGGTCCGGCGAGTTCGCAGCACTTCTGCGTCACTTCGGTCACTACCTTCCCGCTGTATGCCTTGGCCATGGCGGCCTCCAGCGCATTCGGTTTCTTCTGGTCGGCGAGCCAGGCGGCCCTCCAGGCGAGGAGGCGGGCGGCGTGGACCTGGGCCTCCATGCGCTGGAGGTCTGCCTCCAGGGCCGTCAGCTGGTGGGGGGAGAGTCCCCAGCGGGGCTCCCAATCCTCGGCCAACGCCGCCCCTCGCTCCTCGGGACGCGAGTCCCGAGTCGCTGGGGCGGCGTTCAGCTCCTTTGCGTGTTTCTTGAGCCAGTCGCGGAGCATGTCGAGGGCGGCGCGGGCGAGGCCGACGCTGGCGCTGGCGACGATTGGGCGGGTGCCGTCGAAGGTGGCCATGGCCGCCTTGAACCCCCCGCCGGTCTCTTTTTTCTGCTCGATGTCGGGCCAGCCCAGCATATGGTCGAGGGGCAACCGGGCATCTTCCATGACGATGCTGACGGTGTTGCTGGCGCGGATGCCCATCTTCTTCTCCACCTTGCTCACGCGGACCCCGGGGGTTCCGGCGGGGACGATGAAGGCGCGCATGGAGGCGTGGCCCCCCGCGTCCTCCAGCCGGGTGACGCCGGGGGGGAGGAGGCGGGCCCAGGCGACGACCCAGCCCGTGGACTGTTCGAGGGCGAGGCCCCCGCTGGTGCAGAAGATTTTCTCGCCGTTCAGCACCCATTCATCGCCGTCGCGGCGGGCGGTGGTGCGGATGGAGGCGGTGTCGCTTCCGGAGCCGGGCTCGGTCATGGCCATGGCGCCCCAGGCGGGGCGGTCCCCCTGGAATGCGGCCATGAACTTCCGCTTCTGGGCCTCGGTTCCCGCGGCGGCGAGGGCGGCCCCGCCCAGCTGGGGGCCGGGGAGGCAGAGCATCAGCGCGCCATCGCCCCAGACGAGTTCCTCGGTGACGAGGACCCCCAGGAGGAGGCTGCGGCCGGCCCCGGGCCGGGCCCGGAACTCCCCCTCCTTCTCCTTGCCCGCCATGGCCCGCTCCATCCGGAAGACCTCCTCGATGAGGCCCCAGGGGACCTCGTGTTCCTTCTCGTCGTATTCGCGGGAGATGGGGCGGAGTTTTCCCCGGGCGAAGGCGTGGGCCATCTGCCGCCGGGCCTCCACCTCCCGGGGGACCTCGAAATCCACCATCGCACACCCTTGGCGGAGGCGGGCCTTAATCATTCACTACCACCCTGTCCGGGGCCCGGCTGTTAGTGACCCCCACCCCGCGGGGGGAACCCGGGATAGCCACTATTTAAATCCCCGGGTGTCCATCTCGGATGCGGAGAGCCATGCCGAAGGAGGGCCATATTTCACTGGAGGACCTGCATGTCGATTTCGGCTACAGCGCCACCCCCTCCAGCCTCTTCCTCTACACGAAGGAGGAGAACCGGTTCCGGGAGCGGGTCCGCGGGTTCATCCGGGAGAAAATCGCGCCCCTGGCCGAGGAGGCGGAGAACGGGGGAAGCATCGAGCCCATCCGGGAGGCCATCCGGCGGATGGGCCGGGACGGCATCAACCGGGCCTACTATCCCAAGGAGGTGGGAGGCGAGGGCTACGGGGTGGTCCACCGCACCATCCGCGGCGAGGAGCTCACCGCCATCAGCTACGCGGTGGCCATGGTAGCCGGAACCAGCGTGGACCTCTTCGGGATGCCGGTGGCCCGCCACGGGACTCCGGAGCAGAAGAAGAAGTATCTGCCCCCCATCATGCGGGGGGACAAGATTGGGGCCATCTGCATCACCGAGCCCGGGGCGGGGAGCGACGCCGTGGGGGGAATGCGGATGGCCGCCCGCAGGGAAGGAAAGGACTACGTGCTGAGCGGGGAGAAGCGGTTCATCACCAACGGCTCCATCGCCGACTACATGGTGCTCTATGCCCTCACCGACCCCAAGGCTCCCCACGGGAAGGGCATCAGCGCCTTCATCGTCGAGACCGAGGACCTCACGGGGTTCAAGGTCCTGAAGGACTTCGAGCTGATGGGCCGCCGGGGGGTGGTGAACTCCTGGCTCGCCTTCGAGGACTGCCATATCCCCGCCGCGAACCTCCTGGGGGGGGAGAACCGGGGCATCGAGGTGATGCTGGACGGCCTCGACGGGGAGCGCATCGGGGGCACCTCGGGCTACGTGGGATGCTCCCGCTCGGCCTACGAGATTGCCCTCAAGTATGCGGCGGAGCGGATGCAGTTCGGCAAGCCCCTGCGCTCCTTCGAGGGGGTCTCCTTCAAACTCGCGGAGATGTATTCGCGCCTGGAGGCCATGCGGCTCCTCATGCTGCGGGCGGCCCGGATGGTGGACGCGGGGCTCCCGGCCAGCAAGGAGGCGGCCGCGGCCAAGTTCTTCGCCGCCGACAACGGATGGTGGATTGTGGACGAGGCCCTCCAGATTCTCGGGGGCATCGGCTACACCAAGGAGTATCCCCTGGAGCGCTACATGCGGGACTTCCGGGTGGGGCGCATCGCGGCGGGGAGCAGCGAGATTCTCCGCTTCCTGGTCCAGCGCGAGCTCTACAAGGAAATCGGCTACAAGTGAGCCATGAGCGGCGACCCGGTCATCCTCACGGTGGCGGCCACCGGCTCGATTCCCACCCGGAAGGACAACCCAGCCATCCCATACACCCCGGAGGAGATTGCCGAGGAGGTCTTCCAGTGCTACGAGGCGGGGGCCACCACCGTCCACCTCCACGCCCGCAACCCCAAAACGGGGGCGGCGACGGCGGATACCGAACTCTTCCGCCAGTACATGAATCTCATCCGCGAGAAATGCGACATCATCATCAACATCACCACCGGCGGGGGCCGCGTGGGGCGGGGGGCACCGAGGCCCGACCGCGGGGGAGGACGTTTTCAACAGGAAGGTTCGGGTCGGGCCGAGCAGGAGGGGAAGAGCAACGAGGAGGTCCTGGTGGAGCGGCTGCGGGCGCTGCGGCCGGAGGTCGCGAGCCTCAACATGGGGACACTGAACGCCTGGTACACCCCCGTCACGGACCGGGTGTTCACCAATACGACGAAACTCATCGAGACCCTGGGGAAGACCATGATGGAGATTGGCACGAAGCCCGAGCTCGAAATCTACCACTCGGGGATGCTGAACACCGTGGAGACCATGCGGGAGCGCGACGCCCTCCGGGACCCCCTCCACCTCCAGTTCGTCCTCACCGGCGGGACGGGGGCCAGCCCCACCGTGAAGGACCTCCTCCACCTGGTCGAGTCCCGGCCCCCCGGCTCCACCTGGTCCGCGTGCGCCCTGGGGCGCCACGAGTTCCCCGTGGCCGCCGCCGCCATGCTCCTCGGGGGCCACGCGCGGGTGGGCTTCGAGGACAACCTCCACCTCTCCCGGGGGGTCCTCGCCAAGTCGAATGCAGAACTGGTGGCGAAGGCGGCCCGCATCGCCCGCGAACTCGGCCGGGAGGTGGCCACCGTGGATGAAGCAAGAGAGATTCTGGGGCTGAAGAAGAAGCGATGAGCGACGCCTGGCGTTTCCTGTTCCACCCGCGCCTGGAGACCCGGCGGGCCCTGGGCCTGCGGGCGCTGCGGGAGGAGGGGGGTCTCCGGGACGCCATCCTGCTCCTGGGATACAGCGAGCCCATGGTGTCCATCGGGGCCTTCCAGGATATTGATACGGAGGTGGACCTGGAGGAGGCCCGGCGCCGGTCCATCGTCCTCTTCCGCCGCTCCAGCGGCGGGGGCTTCGCCTTCATTGACCCCCGGGTCTACATGACCCTCGGGTTCACCGGTCCCCCCGGGTGGTTCCCCGGCCTGGAGGAGGCCATGGAGGCCACCGGGAGGATGGCGGTGGAGGCCATCCGCCGCCTGGGGTGCCCGGTGGACTACAAGCCGGTGGGGGACATCGTCTCGGGCCCCCGGAAGGTGGCCGCAGTTGTGGCCAGCCGCCTCCCCGCCGGTTTTGACATCGGAATCCCCATCAACCTCGGCCCCGCCGACTTCGCCCCCTACGAGAAGGTCTGCCGGATTCCCCCGGAGAAGTTCGCTGACAAGCCCTTCAAAGAGACCACCGGCTACCTCACCAACCTCTCCGAGCTCGCGGGGCGGGAGGTCCGGCGGCAGGACGTCCAGGATGCCTTCGCCTGGGCCTTCGCCCGGGCCTTCGGGGTCGAGGTGGAGATGTCCCCCGCCCGCTGCACCCCGGAGGAGGAGCGGAGGGCCGACGAACTCGGCGGGGTGATGGTCTCCCCCGAGCGGCTCCAGCGGGTCTCCAGCCGCACCCGGTTCCCCCGGGTTCCCCCGGGCCACATACTGCGGGTGGGGAGGCACAAGGCCCGCAAGCTCATCACGGCCCACGTCCTCTCCAACGGCAGCGGCCATCTGGCCGAGGTGATGTTCACCGGGGACTTCTTCCTCCGGCCCACCGACGGCCTCGCCGGGGTCGAGCGGGCCGTGGCATCGGCCTGGGGGACGCCGCGCCTCCAACCGGCGGTGGCCGACGCACTCCAGCCCCTGGAGGCCCCGGGGCTCACCGCCGGCGACTTCATCACCGCGGTCCAGAAGGCCGTGGGCAACCCGGAGGGGGCGGCATGAGCCGGGTCGCCGTGCTGGGGTCCGCGGTCCTTCCCCCGCGGGAGGCCCCGGGACTCCAGCCCGAGGAGATGGTCTTCCGGGTCTGCCGGGAGGCCCTCCGGCGGGCCGGGCTCTCGCGGGACAGGCTGGAGACCGTGGTCCAGTGCTCCATGGACATGTTCGACGGCCGCATCATCTCCTCCAGCCCCAGCATCGAGCCCTCCGGGGCCTACCTCCGGGACGAATCCAAGGTCGCGGGGGACGGCCTCCTCGCCCTCCTCTACGCGTGGATGAGGGTCCGCTCCGGGGTCTTCCGGACCGCCCTGGTGGTGGCCCAGTGCAAGCCCTCGGAGACCGACCCAGAGGCCGTCTACCGCACCATGTTCGATCCCTGGTACACCCGCCCCCTGGGCCTCGACCGCATCTCGGCGGCCGCCCTCCAGGCCCGCCGCTGCATGGACACCGGCGGGGTGACCCGGGAGGAGATGGCCCGGATTGTGGCCGACCGCAGGAGCCGGGGCGCGCGCAACCCCCGCCTCCGCTCGCCCCGCGTCTCCCGCCAGCAGGTCCTGGGTTCCCGGCCCCTCGCCCTCCCCCTCCGGGCCCTCGACGCCTCCCCCTTGGTGGACTCGGCGGCCGCCGTGGTCATCGCCTCCGAGGAAACTGCCCGGGGCCACCCCCACCCGGTGTGGATTTCCGGGGGGGGCCACTGTGTCGAGGCGTCCCATCTCGGGGACCGCCCCCTCGACCGGAGCCCCGCCCTGGAGGACGCCGCCCGCCGGGCATTCCATATGGCCGGGACCGGCCCCAGGGGGGTGGATGTGGCAGAGGTCCACGCCGAGTTCTCCCACCAGGTCCCCCTGTGGAGCGGTGGGGGGGGGGGGGGGGG
>JACQPP010000134.1 GCA_016207465.1 Methanobacteriota archaeon | reverse complement strand
GCCGGGCCTCCTCCCCCTGCTCCCCCAGGACCCCTCAGGGGAACTGGCTCCCCTGCTGCTCGCGGTGGTCATCCTCTCCGCCGCCCTGGCGGAGACCTTCGTGGACTTCATCCCCTCCGCGTTCCTCGGGGCCCCGGACGAGGACACCGCCCTGAGCCTCCTCCCCGGCCACGCGATGCTCCTGGAGGGGAGGGGCTACGAGGCGGTGGCCCTCTCGGCCATCGGCTCCCTGGGGGCGCTGCTCCTCGGCCTCGCCCTGCTCCTCCCCTTCCGCCTCCTCCTCGGGGAGCCCATCGGGGGATACGCCATCCTCCGGCAGGGGATGCTCTGGGTCCTGCTGGCCATCGTGGTGCTGCTCCTGCTCACCGACTACGACCGCTGGGAGCCCCGCCGCTTCCCCCGGGCCATCGGCCTCTTCCTCCTCTCCGGCATCCTGGGGCTGGCGGCCCTCGACATGGAGATGCCTTCTCCCCTGGGACTCCCGGGGAGCCCCCTCTTCCCCCTGCTCACCGGCCTCTTCGGCCTCTCCACCCTGCTCACCTCGGCGGCCCGGCCGGGAGAGGTTCCCCCCCAGAGCCTCGAGGGGCCCCGGGTCTCCCCCGGGGAGGCCGCGCGGGGGTGGCTCCCCGGGACCCTCTCGGGGGCGCTGATGGCCATCCTCCCCGGGGTCACCTCCGCCCAGGCCACCGTCCTGGCCCTCCTCTCCCGGCGGAACCGGGAGCCCCGCCAGGTGGTCCTCACCCTCAGCGCCGTCAATACCGCCAACGCGCTCTTCGTGGTGGGGGGATACTTCATCCTCCTCCGCCCCCGCAGCGGGGCCCTCGCCGCCATCTCCCCGCTGGTTCCCCCGGAGCCCTGGGTGGGCCTCGAGATGCCCGGGGCCCTCTCCTCCTTCCTCCTCGCCCTGGTGGCCGCCGGGGTCCTCGCCTACCTCCTCACCCTCCTCCTCGGGCGGCGGCTGGCCCCCATGCTCACCCGCGTCCCCTACCGCAAGTTGAGCGTGGCCCTCGCCGGATTCCTTGTGCTCCTGGTCTTTCTCTTCACCGGCCCCATCGGCCTCGTCGCCCTGGCGGGGGCCACCGCCGTTGGCCTCCTCGGGGTCCGCTCCAGCGTGCGCCGCACCCACATGATGGGGGTCCTCCTCCTCCCCATCCTCCTGCGGCTGGCCCAGTAGCATGGAAAAGAAAGAATAGGAGCGAGGGGCATCCAGAGGCGTAGCCATGTTCCTCCAGTTCCACCGCCAGGCCGAGGAGATGCTCCGGGAGGCCCTCCAGGGGCTCGGCCACCCCCAGGTTTCCCCCTCTCTGGAGATGTCCCCCCACGCCGACCTGGCGAGCCGCGCCGCCTTCCGCCTCGACCCGAAGAATCCCGCCCAGGGGGCCCAGACCCTCGCCCGGGGGATAAAACCCGGTGGGTGGATGGGCTCCGCGGAGCCCCGCGGCCCCTATGTGAACCTCTCCCTCGCCCCCGGGTTCTACCCGGAGGCCCTCCGGGCCATCCTCCGCGAAGGGCCGCGATTCGGCTCCCTGCCCCCCGCCCCCCTGGTCATTCTGGAGCACACCAGCGCCAACCCCGACGGCCCCCTCCACATCGGCCACCTCCGCAACGCCGTCCTCGGGGACACCCTGGCCCGGGTCCTCCGCAGGGCCGGCCACCCGGTGGAGGTCCACTACTACGTCAACGACATGGGCAGGCAGATGGGGGCCCTCGTCTGGGGGCTCCGCCAGGGACTGAAACCAGACCCCCAGAAGAAGCCCGACGATGCGATTGCCGAGGTCTACATCCAGGCCAACCGCCTCCTCGAGGCTGACCCCGGTAGGCAGGCGGAGGTCCGCGGCCTCCTCCTCCGATACGAACGGCAGGACCCCCAACTGGTCCGGGAGTTCCGGGAGGCGGTGGAGACCTGCCTCCGGGGAATCCACCAGACCCTGAAGAGGCTCGGGGCCGCCCACGACCGGGTGGTCTGGGAGTCCCACTTCGTCCTTCCCCCCGAGTTGGGGGGGCAGGGGGGGAAGACTGCCGAGATAGTCTCGCGGCTCTCCTCCATGCCCATCGCGCGACAGGGCTCCGACGGCTCCCTCTCCCTCGACCTCACCGGGGACGGAATCAAGAAGGAGATGGTGCTCATCCGCAGCGACGGCACCACACTCTATGGGGCCCGGGACCTCGCCTATCACGAGTGGAAGGCCCAGACCACCCCCCACCAGGTGAACGTCCTCGGGGCCGACCACAAGCTCCACGCGGCCCAGATGGCCGCCGTCCTCCGCCGGCTCCACCTGCCGGTCCCCGAGACCCTCATCTTCGAGTTCGTCAACCTCCCCGAGGGCTCCATGTCCACCCGCGCGGGGACCTACATCTCCGCCGACGATTTGCTCGACAAGGTGGAGATGGAGGCCCTCCGGCAAGTCCAGCAGAGACGCACCGAGATGGACCCCGGGTTCCACCGCAGGGTGGCCCGCGCCGTGGCCACCGGGGCCGTCCGCTACGAGATGGCCCGCGTCTCCCCCGAGAAGGGAATCACCTTCGACTGGAAGCAGGCCCTCGACTTCGAGAAGCAGAGCGCCCCCTTCCTCATCTACAGCCACGCCCGCGCCTGCTCCATCCTCCACAAGTCGGGCGGGGCCCCCGCGGAGTTCGACCCCGCCAAACTCACCGGGGAGCGCGAGCGCAGACTCATCAAGAAACTCTCCATGCTCGACTACTGGATTGACGCCTCCGCCCGCCAATACCGGCCCCACCTCCTCGCCCACTACGCCAAGGAACTCGCCGAGGAGTTCAACCAATTCTACCGCGACGTCCCCGTCCTCCAGGCCCCCCCGGGGACCCGCGAGGCCCGACTGGCGCTGGTGGAGGCCAGCCGCATCGTGCTGGCGAACACCCTGGAGACCCTGGGAATCGAGCCGCTGGCGGAGATGTGAACCCCTCTATCTTTTCTTCAGGTCCCACCAGAGGCGCAGGACCTCGCGGCCCATCCCCACGATGTCCCTCCGAAGCTTGACTGTGGTCTGCCCCTGCTCCCTCCAGGCGACCGGTATCTCCATCACCCGCATCCCCCTCCTCTGGGCCCGCACCAGCATCTCGGTGTCCCAGAACCAGTGGACCGCCCGGGTCTCCCCGAGGAGGGCGAGGGCCGCCTCGCGCTGGAACCCCTTGAAGCCGCACTGGTGGTCATGCAACCTGGAGCGGAGGATGAGGCGGACGAGGGTGTTGTATCCCCCGGAGAAGAACCTCCGGCCCGCGCTCCTCTCCGCCCGGCTCTCGGGGAGGCGGCGGGAGCCGGTGGCCACCTGGGCCCCCCCGCGGAGGGCCGCGACGAGTTCGGGGAGGTGCTTGAGTTCGGTGGCGAGGTCCACATCCATGTAGAGCAGGAGGCTCCCCCGGGCCTCGCGGAAGGCGCCTGCGACGGCCGAGCCCCGCCCCAGCCGCTGCTCCCGGTGGAGGTGGCGCACCCGGCCCAGGTGTTTCTGCTGGAGTTCCCGGGCCCTCTCGCGGGTCCCGTCGGTGGATGCGTCCTCCGCGATGATGACTTCATGGGGTCCGAGGGACTCCAGGGCCCCCAGGGCGCGGAGCACCGCGGGCTCCAGGCGGGGCCCCTCGTTGTAGGCGGGCAGGACCAGGGAGATTTCAGGGGGGCTCTCCATCTCTTAAAATGACCAGGAGGGGAACCACTTGAGCATATCGCGGTAGCCGGGGGTCGTGGGGGCCCCGGAGAGGATGGGGTAGAACAGGAGGAACAGGGCGGCGTTGGCCGCGAGGTGGGCGAGGACGAGGACCCGCGCGCGGCGGTCGAGGTCCCACAGCCTCTGGAGCCCCCAGGCGGAGGCGAGGACGAGGAAGAGGAGGTTGGGCATGTAGTGGTAGATGAAGGTCACTCGGGGGATGGGGGCGAAGAGGAGCCACTGGGCCAGATAGGGGACGATGATGAACTGGGCCCGCGGGTCCCCCCGTCCTCCGGTGGGGCTCTTCTTCACCGCGAGGACCCCGAGGATGGCGAGGGGGATGAGGCTCCCCCACCAGAGGGCCGGGTTCCCCATGCTCACGATGCGCGACACCAGGCCGTCCAGCTCCCCCCCGTAGGCCCACAGCGGGGTCGTCATGAGGGGCCACGACCACCAGGGGGAGCCGAAGGGGTGGGTGGCGGTCAGCAGGGCGTGGAACCCGTACATGGAGAACTGGAGGTTCACCATGTCCTGGAGGCCGTGGCCCGCCAGATAGTAGGGGAGATAGGAGACAATGTAGATGCCACCGGCCGCCGCCAGCCCCGCCAGGGCCACCGCCACCGGGTAGCGCACCATCCAGTAGAACGACTCCCTGCGCTGGTCGGCGGGGGTCTGCCGGAGGGCGCGGAGCTCCCGGAGTTTCATCAGCCCGAAGAGGGCCAGGAGCCCCAGGAACCCGTTGAAGACCACCCACTTGGTGGTGAACCCCAGCCCGAAGAACACCAGGGTGAGGAAGAGAGGCATCCCCGCTTCTTTCCACCCCCGCTTGGAGGGCCCCTCATAGTAGTCCCAGAAGAAGGAGAACATGAGGACCACGAAGAAGAGGATGGCGGTCTCCCCGGTGGCGAGCCGCGCCTGGGAGAAATGCATGAAGTCGAAGGTCAGCAGGAAGGCGGCGAAGAACCCCGCCACATCCCCCCCCTCCCCCTCCTTCTGGAACATCCGGCGGGCCAATCGGGCCACCAGGGGAATCATCAAGGCCCCCAGGAGGACCCCGGGGAGCCTCCACGCAAAGGGGGTCGAGCCCAAGGGGAGGATGCTCGCGGCAATCACCAGTTTCCCCATGGGGGGATGGGTCCACTCGAAGGGCTCCTCCAGCCGCAGGTGCTCCTCCGCCGTGCGCATGAAATAGATTTCATCGAAGTAGGAGCCCTGCAGGTAGATGGGAGGAGAGGGGAGCAGGGACTGCTCGTCGGCGAGGCGCTCATACCCCGGGAGGGTCCCGTTGGGCCCCTCCACACGGCGGATGGGGACCTGCCTCCCCTCCGCGTAGAGCGCCGCCTCCCCCAGGGTCCCCGGGGAGTCCCGGAAGAGGAGCCGCACCAGGCGGGTGGTGCACCCCGTCGAGAAGGACTCCCAGGAGTGGTACATCCCCGAGCGGGAGAAATTCCCCCGGGGCAGCCAGTCCCCCGGGGAGCCGCAGAAGACCTCCGCCTGGCTCTGCCGGTGGTCCTGCAAGAGGAGGTAGACCCTGTCCACCCTCTGCACCGCCCCGGTGTCCAGGAGCACCTCCCCCTGGCCCCCTGGATTCCAGTTCGACGTGAAGAACCGGGTGTCCCCCAACTGGTAGAGCCCCACCGCCAGAAACAGGAGCGTGAGGCCCAGCACCGCGGGCCGGAACCACCGGGCCGGGCGCGTGGAGGCCGGGGGGGGACTCTCCATGGGGCGGAAGATGGCCCCCCAACCCCATTAGGCTTTTTGGGCCCCCGCAGGCGGCATGGCGCCCCCGGCGGTCCCCCTCAACATCCTCCGATATTCCCCGTAGAGATAGAGGTAGACGGCGAGGTTCAGGAGGGGGACCACCCAGAGGGTGCGGTCATCATCCGGGATGAACTCGTTGCGGTTCAGGTGGTCCAGGGCATAGACCAGGTTGAAGGTGTAGGCGAGGGTGAGGAGGCCGTAGGCGGGCCAGATGCGCCGCAGAGGCAACAGCAAGGCGAGGAGGGCCAGCAGAGGAAAGGGGTAGCGCTCGTGCATCCGGGTCATGGTGAGGAAGAACCCCAGGAAGAGCAGGGCCGAGGCCAGGACCACCGCATCCCCCTCCAATTTCAAATGCGGGCGGGGAGAGGGGGTGGGCCTGTGGACGGGGGGGAG
>JACQPP010000145.1 GCA_016207465.1 Methanobacteriota archaeon | reverse complement strand
GTCGTAGGAGCCCCCGGCGGCGCCGATGTCCTTGCCGAAGGGCTCCACGGTGACCCCGAGGAGCCTCCAGCGGGCGGGCCAGTCGATGCGCCATCCCAGCTTGCCCCCCCCGGCGTAGGGGGCGTGGCCCGTGTGGCCGCAGGCGCAGGTGTATGCCGCGCGGGTGGCGTCGTGGCCGGTCACGGTGGTGGTGGTGAGCCGCCCGCACATGTGGCAGATGGGCATGAAGGGGCTCCAGCCGGGGGGGGTCTGGCGGCTGGAGACCTCCCCGATGAGCCGGGCGAGGTCGTCGCGGCGGTCGAGGGCGGTGCGGATAGCGTCGCTGTATTTGCCCTCCTTGTAGAGGCGGTCGGTGCGGATGGGGGCCACGGTGGGTCCGGGCTCGCTCTCTCGGATGTCCAGGTCCCGGAGCACGTCGAGGCCCCGGAGGAAGTGCTCTGCATAGGAGGGGCAGCATCCCTCGGGGTCGGGGATTTCGCTGAGGGGCTTGCCCACATGGGCCTCATACTCGCGGGGGAGGAAGGGGTAGACCTTGCGGAGGGGGTCGTAGGAGTCGGCCAGGTAGATGAGCCGCGCGGGGGCCCCGGCCTGCCGGAGGGCCCGGGCCACGCTGTCGGCGATGAAGACCTCCCGCATGTTCCCGATGTGGATGGGTCCGCTGGGGGAGACCCCGGTGGCCACCGTGTGGGGGCCGCCCCGGGCCGCCAGGATTCTCCGGGCCTCCTCCTGGGCCCACTCGGGTGTTTTTTCCATGCTTGCTACCCTCGCATGGAAAAAACAAAAAGGTTGGGACAAAGACTTTAGTTCCCCCCGCCCACTCGGGGATGAGGCGGGATGGCCAAGAGCCGCAGTGCCAAAGAAGTGCGGGCCATTGTCAAGGCGAAGTTCCGAGAGGAGGTGGACGACCTCCTCGACCACCTGGAGGGATACATCAAGCGGAAGTACATGGGGGGCCTTTTCATCCTCTTCCGCGCCATGTTCACCACCCTCTCCAAGCATACCCGGAAGGTTGGTTACCGGCAGCTGGACTTGGTGTTCGACACCCTGGACGAGCCCATGAGCCCCGACCTGCGTCGCCGCCTGGCGGGGGCCGATGTGGCGGTGGTCTATATGCGGCGGAGCCACCCCAATTTCGCGAAGGTCCAGAAGCTCAACGACCAGATGACTGACCTCAACCGGGCCATTCTCCAGGACCTGGTGGACGCCGGGGTCCGGATGAGCGCCAAGAAGTGGCCCCTCACCTATGAGGAGATTGTCCGCGGCCTCTACCCCCTCCCCGGGGACGCCCGGAGGGGGCTCCTGGAGAGGTTCCACAAGGCGGAGCGCATCATCGAACTGGTGAAGCGCGACCCCCGCATCATCAACCTCCCTCTCGGCAGAGGACTCCTGCTGGACATCATCTCCGAGGGGGTGCGGTTCGCGCGGGGGCACATCGAGGAGTCCATCGAGGAGACCTATGGCAAACGCAAGTAGCGGGGGGAAACCGGGTGCCGGGACACGACCCCATGGCAAATTTGATACCCCTGCAAGTGGAGGTATGGTGGGATGCGGGTAGATGAAGTGATGCACCGCCGGGTGGTCACCGTGGCCCCCGACGAGGTCCTCCGGGACGTGGCCAGGGTGATGGGGGAGAAGCGCATCGGCTGCGTGGTGGTCATGGAGCGGGGGCACGCCATCGGCATCGTCACCGAGCGGGACATCCTCCGCAAGGTGGTGGCCCACTGCCGGGACCCCCGGAAGGTGCGGGTGAAGGACATCATGACCGCCCCGGTGCGGACCGTGGGCCCGCAGACCGACATTGACGAGGCCACCACCCTCATGTCCCGGGAGAAAATCCGGCGCCTCCCCGTGGTCAAGGGGGGCCGGCTGGTGGGCATCCTCACCTCCTCGGACATCGTCTCCCTCATCCCCGAGATGGACAAGATACTCCTCGACATGGAGAGCCGCATCCAGACCTGAGAGCCCTATTTCGCTGATTCGACGCGGAGAATCTGGAGGTCGTCCTTGCCCACCTGGAAGGGGATGGCACCCCCCGCCTCCGCGTTCCAGGGCCCCGCCGGGGCGGGGCGCCAGGCGAAGAGGGGCTCCAGCCGCACCCGCCCCCGGAGCCCCAGGGCCCCCGGGTCCCCCAAGTTCACGTTTCCCCGCCGGGCGGGGCCCCGGTTGATGAGGAAGAGCAGGGGCCCCTCGGGGGAGGAGCGGAGAGTGGTCTCCACGGGCACGTCCGCCCGGGCGGCGGGGCGGAGGCCGGTGGGCTGGAGGAGCCAGGTGGCATAGGCCCGCTGCCCGGCCCGCAGGGGCTCGGGGGCATGGTAGTACTGGCTGCAGGCGTGGGTCCCGCCGAGGAGGTTGCCGACGAGGTGGACCCGGCCCTGGCCCACCCGGTGGGTGTAGCCCGCGCACCTGCGTCCCCTCCTCAGGGTGGTCTCGGCTCCCATCGGGGGAGACCCATAGTGGGTCACCGGTCCCCCCTGGAACCGCCCCCCGGGGTAGGTGAGGGCCACCCGGCGCCCGAGGAAGTAGGACATGGGGGGAAAGGTCTGCTCCATGCCGTCGATGGTGAAGCGCTGCCAGCGGCTGGGGATGCGCCACCGCCTCAGCCCCCTCCAGAGGGCGACGGTGAGGATGAGGTTCATCGCCGAGGGGGTGAGGCCGGAGACCACCCGCCGCCCCAGGGGGTCGGGGAAGAGCTCCCGGGCCCCCTCCAGGGGGTGGCCCAGGAGGTCGCGGGTGGGGGCCTGGGGATAGACGATGAGGGTTCCCCCCCCGTGGACGTAGTCCCGCAGTTTCGCCAGGGTCGCGGGGTCCATGTGGCCCTTGGACATCACCACCAGCGCCCTCTGCCCCTGCAGGGCCTCCGGGGTGGCGGTCTCCAGGTCCACCACCCGGGGGTTCCAGCCCGCGTCGTGGAGGAGGCCGAAGACCCCGTGGAAGGCGAAGTCCGCCGCCTGGACGAATGGGTCGCTGGAGAACATCCGGTGGTTGGGGAAGTAGTGGGCGACCGCAATGGGGTCGTCCACCTCCTCGCTGGAGAGCAGGAGGTCCTCCCGGCTCTCGATGAACTCCCCCAGGCGCCGGATGGCCTCATGGCGGGGCCCCGTCTTCCCCTCCAGGTCAATGCAGGTGTCCCAGCAGTAGCGGGTCCCGTCGGTCTCCACGCAGTCGTGGAGCACGTAGAAGTTGATGAACCGGGTCGAGTGGGCCATCTCCATGCCCACCAGCTGCACCGTCTGCTCCGGGGAGACCCGGGTGAAGGGGTTGAACCACCCCGCCCCCGTCTCCGGGGAGAAGACCGGGCCATCCCCCGAGTAGTTGGCGAACATCTTGGAGGCGAAGCAGGCGAGGAAGGGCTGGTCGAAGGTGTGGGAGTCCCCTCCGACCACCTTGGGGTAGAGGTCGTAGCCCACGGGGGCCACCCGCGACTTCTTCCCCGGGTTCACGGGGCTGAAGACCGTGGCGGGCTCGTTCAAGAGGTAGGGCCCCGGGACCCCCAGGTCCACCATCATCCCCCGGAGGGCCTCCAGGTAGTCCACCACCCAGTCCTCCAGGAACTCCTGCCACACCATCACCTCCCCGAAGTTCGCCACCTCGGAGCGCAGGCGGCGCCAGGGGAGCCGCGGCCGGGGGACGAACTCTCCCCAGGACTTCACCCGGGTCCCCAGCTGCCGGTTCATCTCCTCCACCGATCCGAACCTCCGCGGGAGCCACCGGTGGAACATCTCCAGGGTCGCCGGGTTGTAGTCCCGGAAGAGGGGGGTGGGGCTGATGAACCCGTCCAGCAGGAGGAGGCCCGTCTCGTTGTCCACCTGGTTTGCCACCACATTGTCCCCCAGGAACGGGGCCAGTGCCCCATACACCGCCCGGTACCAGCGGGAGACCGCCTCCAGGTGGCGGGGGTGGTTGAAGGAGACCACATGCCACCTCCGGCCATCCTCCGCGACCTGCATCACCTCCGGGTCTTCGGTGAGCCAGTGGGGGAACCCGAAGTTGTCATACTCCGCGTAGATGTTCGGCCCCGCCCGGACCACCAGCCACAGCCCCGCCTCCCGCACCATCCGGCAGAACCCCACCAGGTCCCTCTCCGGATGGGTCTCCCCCGTGAAATCGAATTTTCCCTCCTCTGGCTCGTGCCACACCCACGGGATGTAGATGTCCAGGAAGTTCAGGTGGGCCTCCTTCAACTTCCGGATGCCCGGGGCCCACAACCGGCGGGGGATGCGGAAATACTGCATCGTCCCCCCGTAGAGGAACCGGCGTTTTCCATCCACCCACACCTGGCGCTCCCGCAGCTCCACCCGGACCATGGCCTGGGCTCGCTTCGCGAGCCCATAAAACTTGGGGCTCGCTGCGCGAGCCCGTGGAATTTTTGCCTCCCTTCGGTCGGCAAAAATTCCATAAAATATGGGGCTGCCGAGCCACGCCCCAGGGCAACCTTTATGTTTTTTCCCGCGAGCGTAGCGAGCGGGAAAAAACACCCCGCGAGCCCTAAGGGCGAGCAGAAACACACCATGCACCTCGTCCGCTTCACCCACCAGGGCCACGAGAAATTCGGCCTCCTCCGGCAAGAGGAGGTCATCGTCCTCGGCGAGGGGCGGGACCTGGAGTCCATCCTCCACCGGGACATGGACTCCTGGCTCCCCGACATGGCCCACCGCAACCTCTCCATCCCCCCCTCCATCCCCGCCGGCGAGGCCCGCCTCCAGGCCCCCCTCGCCCACCCCTCCAAGATGCTCTTCCTCGGCCTCAACTACGCCGACCACGCCCGGGAGACCGGGGCTTCCCTCCCGAAGGAACCCGTTCTCTTCGCCAAGTTCCCCAACTCCATCACCGGCCCCCAGGGGGACATCCAGCGGCCCCCCGGGGTCGCCCAGCTCGACTACGAGGCCGAACTCGGGGTCATCCTCGGCCGACGCGCCCACCGCATTCCCCCCGGGCGGGCCATGGACCACGTCCTCGGATACACCTGCGTCAACGACATCTCCGCCCGCGACATCCAGACGCGCGACCGCCAGTGGACCCGGGGCAAATCCGCCGACACCTTCTGCCCCCTGGGCCCCAGCATCGTCACCCGGGACGAAATCCCCGACCCCCACACCCTGAAAATCCAGGCCCGGGTCAACGGCGAGGTGCGGCAGGACTCCACCACCGCCCAGATGCACCTCAAGATTCCCGAGGTCATCTCCACCCTCAGCCAGACCATGACCCTCGAACCCGGGGACCTGATCTCCACCGGAACACCCGCGGGGGTCGGCATGGCACGACGGCCCCCCGCCTGGCTCCGGGATGGAGACACGGTGGAGGTCACCATCGAGAAGATAGGGAGTCTAAAAAATCGAGTGCAAGGGACCCCTGAATGGGCGTAGGGAGGGGGGAAAAGAATATCTATACCCCCCTTTTCTCTTTTCTTTAGTCAATTTTCCGTTTCTCTTTTGACACGGGTCAAAAAGAGAAAAGAAAAATTGCCCGGGTAGTATAGCGGCCTAGTATCTTGGCCTGTCGAGCCAGGGACTCGGGTTCAAATCCCGACTCGGGCGCTTCCTTTAACATCCCCACTCCATGATGGCGGCGGGGAGCGGGCTACTGGGGGGCGGTGGCGCGCCGAGGCGGGGTCTTCCCGGCGGCCGGGGGCCCCGTGCCGTTCTTCCTCGGCTCGGCCCATCCCGAACGTTCTCGAAGGTGGTTTCCGTCGCGGACGGGCCTCGGCTCCACCCCGAGGGCCCGGGCGACCTCTTGGTAGTCGCTGGAGACCCGGATGGTCTGGATGGGCTCCCCGGTGTAGTCCTGGATTTCCTTGACGAGCCTATCGAGGACCCCCTCGGAGCCATGGCCGAGGGTGATGCGGAATATCTGCCGGGCCTTGAATCCCCAGCGGACCCCCACAAAGACCACGTT
>JACQPP010000011.1 GCA_016207465.1 Methanobacteriota archaeon | reverse complement strand
CCTCCAACTTGCGGGTCTCCCCCCACTCCCCCGCCCGGAAGACCACCCGGGGCTGGGCCAGCACATCGAGGCTCGACCGCAGGGTCCCCCGGCTCGGGCTGGACAGCCCCGCCTGGTAGAAGACCCGCACCCGCTCCACCCCGGGAATCTCCCCCCACGAGGCCATCAGGTCCGCCACCCCGGGGACCGTGGCCATCCCGGGGACCACCGCCACCCTCCGCCTCCACGCCTCCTCATGGTAGTCCAGCATCCTCCGCATGAACCCCGTCTCCCCCGTGGTGTCCAGGTAGTGGGTCCCCGCGGCCACCGCCGCCCGCACCACCGGCTCCCCCAGGCGGGTGAAGGGCCCCACCGTGTTCACCACCACCCCGAACCCCCCCAGCAACCCACGCAGCCCCCCCGCGTCCCCCAAGTCCAGGGACCTCGTCTCCGGCCGCGGCGACAACTCCTCTGCCACCCTCTCCAGAGCCTCCGGGCGCCTCCCCGCCAGCACCAAGGGGAGCCCCAGCCGATTCAGGGCATGGGCTGTCAATCGCCCCGTAAACCCCGTGGCACCCAGCAACACCACCCCGGGCCGCGGGACCCGGGGCCGCGGGGCCGCCGGTTGGGACTTCCTCCGCGGGGGAGACTTCCCCTTCGATGCCATGACTACCCCAGCACCCCTAGCACCTCTCCGGCGTGCCCCTCCACCTTCACCCTCCGGAAAACCCTCTGAACCCTGCCCGAGGCGTCAATGACGAAGGTGGACCTCTCGATGCCCATGAACGTCCGGCCGTAGAGGGACTTCTTCTTATAGACCCCGTAGGCCCGGCAGACCTCCCCCCCTGCATCGCTCAGCAGGGGAAAGGGCAGAGAATACTTCGAGGCGAACCTCGCGTGGCTCTCCGGGGGGTCCCGGCTCACCCCCAGCAGGACCGCCCCCCGCCTCCGCAGACCGGAGTAGGAGTCCCGGAAGTCGCAGGCCTCCCGGGTGCACCCCGGGGTCATGTCCCGCGGGTAGAAATAGAGGACCACCGGCTTCCCCCGCAGGTCCTTCAGCCGGACGGTCTTCCCGGAGCCGTCGGGCAGAGTGAAGTCGGGGGCCACGTCCCCCTCCTTGAGCGCGGACATTGCGAACCCTTCTTGAGTCCTCTGGTGTTATAGATTTTGCTGACCCTCCAGCAACAACGCCCCGGCAAACCCGGAAGGGCGAGAGAATCGACCGTGTCTCATCATGCCCCTCAAGTACTTTGTCCGCGACCGCCCCGGGGAGTTTATCATCTACCGGGACCACACCGACCTTTTTGGTGTTCCCGTCCTCTTCGAGGAGATGGCCGTCCGCGTGGGGCGCCGCGAGGAACTGGAGGCGCGCTTCACCTGGAGGCTCATGCCCGAGACCCTCCTCGACACCCTCTCCCGCATGGACCCCGGGAAAAGATACATCCTGGTCCTCGCCCGCAAGAACGGCTCCGCGGCCATCACCCTCCTTGAATACGCGAAGAGGAAGGACTACCTGGAGACCCTCCTCCGCGAACTGAGGGAGCGCGCCTCCACCATGGAGAAACTCGGCGAGGAGGAACTCCACGACTACTTCGTGGTCCAGGTCTTCGAGTATGAACCGGGGGTCGGATAGGTGGGTTTATAGCCTTTCTTTGTCCGACGGATAAGTCCAAAAACCGCTATCGGTGAATGCCATATATCGGCTATCGAGTCCCGCTTTCAAGTCCGTCTGTATACTCTCAATAGGGGGTATTCAAAAATCGTTATTGTGGGACCCCGCGTAGTCTGCTGTGCCGAGTGGCCGGGACACAACCGGCCCGGCCACTCTCCACCCCCCCAAATCCCTTTTCTTTCTTTTGCCACGCCCGACGCTTCGCGTCGGGCTAACGCGACCGCCGACCCGGCAGGGTCGGCAGTCGCTGCAAAAGAAAGAAAAGCGATTTGATTCGGAAAAGAAAGAAAAGGGCTTGATGTGTTCAGAACGGGTTAATGCACGAGTTCAGGGAGGCGCTTGTCCTCCAGGGCGAGTTTGATTTCACGCGCGATTCTGCGCCCGGTGGACATGGGCTCCTCGAAGAGGTAGGCGCTGTAGGGGGACCCGGTGGGGTAGAGGTTGGTGCCGGCGACGATGCGGGCGCTGATTTCAAAGTAGGTGAAGCCCCGGGAGGGGTGGTAGATGGATTCGAGGCAGAAGGGGCCGATGAGGCCCGGGGGGAAGAGGCGGCGGGAGGCGGCCACCACGCTGTCCCCGGCGGTGACGAGGTCGCGGAGGAATTTCTCCCTCACGACGACGGGGGTGTTGCCGGAGACGGTGAACTCCAGCTCCGGGGGGTCGGGGAGGTTGCGGTAGGACTCGTCCACGGTCTCGAGGCGGCGGTCCATGCCGAGGATTTCGGTGCGTTCCATCAGGGGGGAGTGGAAGTAGTGGATATAGTAGCGGACGCCGGTGAGGAACTCTTGCAGAATGGGTTCCCCCGCGTTCTTGTTCCGGCGGCGGAAGGCGGCGAGTTTCCTCTTGAACTCCGCGGGTGTCTTGGCGGTGAACGCGCCGTGTCCCCCTTTGGCCCCGGGGAACTTGACGAACACTTTTCCCCGGATGTCGGAGGGACGGGGAATCTCGCGGGGGATGGGGAGCCCCGCGCGGCGGAGCCACTCCCTCTGTTTCGCGCGGTCGGTTTCCCAGGCGAGGGTGGCGCGGTTTCCGAAGCAGGGGACCCGGAGTTTCTCCTGGATGTTGTCGGCCCCCACGTATTCGACGAAGGAGCCGTGGGGGATGAGGAGGGCCTGGCGGTGCAGGAGTTTCTCCTGGGTGGCGGGCCGGAGGAGGGCGTCGAAGCGGGGGACCTCCAGGGTCCGGTCGGGGGAGGCGAGGGGGAAGGCCCGGTACATCCCCGAGTCCCCCGGGCGGCCGATGCCCAGGGTGGGGAATCCTTCGAGGCGCGCGCCGTGGAATATCTGGAGGGCCGAGTGGCTCAACAGGGTGCCGATGGCGAGGCGGCGGTAGCGGGAGGCGGTCCGCTGGAGTTCCCCGGCGGAGATTTCCTTTATCGTTGTCATGTCACTATCTCCGTGAGTCTCCCGTTGCGCACGGCCACTTCGAGTTCCATCATGCTTAGGTCGAGGGGGAACTGGATGCGGCGCTCCCCGTAGGGGCGGCGGAGTCCCTGGAGGGCCCTCCAGTGTTTCATGGTGAGGCTTCCGATTCCGTGGGTCTGGGGGCTGGTGGGGCCGATGGCGGGGTCGCCGGGGATGCGGAGGCTCACGTCGAAGACGGCGAATTCCACGTCCCGCTTGCGGTTGATGGGGAGGGCCCCTTGGAGACCGAAGAGGCCGATGAGGCCCGGGGGGGCGGCCTTGCGGCAGGTCTCGGCGAATCTCTCGGCGGCCCGGTATATCATCTCGTGTTTGGATTCGCGGAGGGTCTTGCCGCGGTGGGCGACCTCCTCGTTGGTGCGGGCCATCCCGGCGAGCTGGGATTGGAGGCCGGCGGGGAGGCCGCGGAAGCCGGTCTCGTTGGCCTGCTCGCGGTCGCTGAATCCCACCAGGTCGAGGCCTGGGGGGAAGAGGTCGGGGAGGGCGTAGGAGTGGAAGTTGGCGTTGAGATACGGTCCCACGATGTATTCCTCGATGACCCCCTGGCGGAGGGTGGCGGGGGAGACGAGTCCCTTCTGGAGCATCCGCCGGGCCTGCTCGCGGTATTCCTGGGGGGTGGTGGCGTAGAAGTAGGCCCGCTCGCGGGGGTTGTTGGCCCGTTGGACCTTGACCACCACGGGGCCGTCAATCTTCTCGGGGCGGGTGTAGAGGCGGGGGGTTCGGATTCCCGCCTTGCGGAGGAGGGCGTACTGGTTCCGCGGGGGCCGGGAGTGGCGCTCCTCGGCGCGGAGGAGCATTCGGTTGCCGTAGATGGGGACCTCCAGCCGGTTCTCGATGGCATCCATGCCCCAGTAGGCGACCATGGAGCGGTTGGGGAACAGGATGGCCCCCTTCTGCCGGAGGGTCTCCTGGACCGCCGGCTTGAGGGCGTCTCGGAAGGAGCCGAGGGTGAGGATTTCGTCGAAGAGGTGGCGGTTGTGGAGGGCGTAGGTGCGGTCGCGTCCCCGCTGGGCGAGGAGGAGGGTGGGGAATCCGGCGGCCTTGGCGGCGAGGCCCACCTCGAGGGCGGAGTGGGAGCCGAAGATGGCCACGGTGGCCCGCTCATAGGAGGACGCAATGGATTGGATGCGCTTGCGGGAGAGCATAGGCGTTGGCCGCCGTCGCCCCCGTTCTGCGGGGGCGACGGCAATACCTACATGGGGAAATGTTGGGTGGGGGTCGGCTTATACTATTGCCCTCTTTCGCTGGCGGGAAACTTGATTAGCGGCAGGGGCGATAGTCTCGACTCATGTCGGATGTGCGGGAGAACTTCGACCGGGTCTATCAGACCCATGTGCCGATTCCCTACAATCCCCTCTATCTGCGCTGCATGGAGGAGGGGGGTCGCTCTCTGGATGTGGGGTGCGGCATGGGGGACCTCCCCATTCTGCTGCGGCAGAGGGGCCGGGAGGCATATGGGGTTGATTTCTCCCAGGGGGGCATCTCCCGGGGCCAGGCCGATGCGCGGCGGCTGGGGATGGACCCCGGTTTCCTGGGGGTGGCCGATGTGGACGGGGGGATTCCGTTTCCCGATGGCTTCTTCGATGTGGTGGGCTCCCACTGGGTGGTGGAGCATGTGGACGACCCCCGGGTGATGCTTCGGGAGATGATGCGGGTGACGCGGCCTGGGGGTCGGGTCCTGCTGTTCACCTCCAATGGACTCACCCCCTTTGTGAACGCCGATGATTACACACCGAGCGCGAGGAATTTTCTGCGCTTCTGGTCCCCCTATCTGCGCTTCCGGCTGGGCCTCCCGGTGGACACGGGGGTCCGCCGCATGGTGGACAAGGGGGAGGCGGAGGATGTGCTGAACACCTATGCCCCGATGCCCTTCGTCCTCCGGCGCGTCTTCGTGGAGGCGGGGCTCCGGCGGGTGGTGCTGCGCACCTGGAACATGCATGGCTCCCGGCGGTGGCCCCGGGTGGGACAGCGCCTGGCCTACCTGTTCTTCGATGTGCTGGACCGGGCGCCGGTGGCGAAATACATGGGCCACGGCCTCTTCCTGATGGGTGTGAAAGGGTGACGCGGGGGGCGCACGTTTTTTATCTGTCCTCCCCTTCTACTCCCTGTATGGCCCAGCAGACCCCCGGGTTTCCTCCGGCGGCGGCCTCGGACCCGATGGCGGAGAGGCTGGCGGAGTTGCATCGGCGCAGGGAGGAGGCCCTGCGGGCGGGGGGCGTGGAGGCGGTGAAGCGCCAGCATGAGGCGGGCAAGGGGACGGCGCGGGAGCGGGTGGAGAAGATGATGGACCCCGGTTCCTTCGTGGAGACCTATCTGTTCGTGGACCATCAGGGGACGGAGTTCGGCATGCCCCAGAAAAAGGCCCCGGCGGATGGGGTCGTCACCGGCTACGGGAGGGTGGATGGGCGGCCGGTGTTTGTGGCGGCCCAGGATTTCACCGTGATGGGAGGCAGCCTGGGGATGGTCCACTCGAAGAAGATTTGCGACACCATGGACATGGCCGCCAAGGTCGGCGCCCCCTTTGTGGCCCTCTGCGACTCGGCGGGGGCCCGGGTGCAGGAGGGGGTGGAGGGGCTCTCGGGGTATGGGAACATCTTCTACCGGAACACCCTCTACTCGGGGGTGGTCCCCCAGGTGTCGGCCATCATGGGGCCCTGCGCGGGGGGCGCGGTCTATTCGCCGGCCATCACCGACTTCACCCTGATGGTGGACAGGACCGCCCAGATGTTCATCACCGGCCCCGCGGTCATCAAATCGGTCACCGGTGAAGAGGTCACCATGGAGGACCTGGGGGGGGCGCGGGTCCACGCCACGGTGAGCGGGAACTGCGATTTCTTCGCGCGGGACGAGGAGGAGTGCATCGCCCTCATCCGCGAACTCCTCGGCTACCTGCCCTCGAACAATCTCGACGACCCCCCCGTGGTGGAGACGGGGGACGACCCCGGGAGGATGGACCCCGAGCTGTCCCGGCTGGTCCCCGCCGACGCCAAGAAGGCCTACGACATGCGGGAGGTCATCCGGCGCATCGTGGACGGGGGGGCCATGCTGGAGGTGAAGGAGGGGTTCGCCCCGAACATCCTCACCATCCTCGCCCGCCTCGGGGGCCGGAGCGTGGGCATCATCGCCAACCAGCCACTGGCGAGCGCCGGGGTGCTGGATGTGAACGCCAGCGACAAGGCGGCGCGGTTCATCCGCACCTGCGACGCCTTCAGCATCCCCCTCCTGAACCTGGTGGATGTCCCCGGCTACATGCCCGGGGTGGCCCAGGAGCAGATGGGCATCATCCGCCACGGGGCCAAGATGCTGTTCGCCTACAGCGAGGCCACGGTCCCCAAAATCACCGTCGTCCTGAGGAAAGCGTATGGGGGGGCCTACATCGCCATGTGCTCCAAGGACCTGGGGGCCGACCAGGTGTTCGCCTGGCCCACCGCCGAGATTGCCGTCATGGGGCCCGAGGGGGCGGTGGACGTGGTCTTCAAGAAGGAAATCCAGTCCTCGAAGGAGCCCGCGAAGATGCGGCAGGCGAAGATTGAGGACTACCGGGCCCGCTTCGCCAACCCCTACTACGCGGCCTCCCGGAAGCACATTGACGCGGTCATCGAGCCCCCGGAGACGCGGCCCCGGGTCATCCAGGCCCTGGAGGTGCTGCGGACGAAGAGGGAGACGAGGCCAAAGAAGAAGCACGGCAACATCCCCCTGTAATAAATGTTGCAAAACATTTATTATTGTCCTGAGTCGAGTTATCCATGTCCATGGTCGAGAGAAAACGCCGCTGGTCGGACGAGGTGGACGAGTATCTGGACGAGTCGGTGAACGAGATTCTGTGGGACCGCTAGGT
>JACQPP010000144.1 GCA_016207465.1 Methanobacteriota archaeon | reverse complement strand
GGCAGGGGGCGGCGGGGCCCCGGGGACCTGGATGCCGAGGATGCGGATGGCGTCGGGGAGTTCGACGGGGGGCAGGATGCGGACTTGGACCCCGAGGGCCCCCTCCTTGCGGCGGGCCGCGGCGACCCCCGCGAGGACCAGTTCGGCGGCGGGCTGGCCGCTGTGCTTCATGTAGCCGCGGACGAATTTCTCCCGGCGGGACCGGGGGCCGGTGACCTTGCCGGTGATGATGATCTCGCAACCCAGGGCCCCGGCGTCCATCACCTGCTGGAGGGCGAGGAAGCCCGCCTTGCGAAAGTGCCAGCCCCGCTCGAGGGCGTGGGCGAGGCGGGTGGCCATGAGGTAGGCGTTGAGCTCGGGCTTCGGAATCTCCTGGACGTCAATCTGGGGGTTGTGGAAGTCGAAGTAGGTCTGGAGGTCCTCGGTGAGCTTCTTGATTATCTTGCCCCCCTTGCCGATGATCATCCCCGGCTTCTCGCTGGAGATGGTGATCTGGGTCCCCAGGGGGGTGCGGGTGATTTTCATGCCCCCGTAGCCGGTGCGCTCCAGCCGCTTGGCGAAATACTCGTCGATGCGGGCCTTCTTGATGCCGTCGAGGATGAACTTGCGCTCAATGGTCATTCCGATTCCGACTTCTCCTCCCTCTCTTCGAGGATGATCTCCACGCTCACCGTCTCCACGTTCTTCGCGGAGAAGCCCCCGTGGGCCCGGGGGGTGAATCCATGGAGGATTCGTCCCCGCTTGGCGGCGATGTGGGAAATTATCATGCTCTCCGGATTTAAGCCTTTGTAGGTGGCGTTCCCCTCGGCGTCCCGGAGGACCCTGAGGATCTCCCGGGCGGCGTGGACCGGGTACCTCCCGGGGCCCACCCCGCCGGGGCGGTGGCCCACGTCGCGCTTGAACCGCCGCATGGGGATGGCCCGCCTCTGCTCCGCCACCTCCTCCAGGATGCGCTTGGCCTCCGTCAGCCCCCGCTCCCGGAGTTCCACGGAAATCTCCCGGGCGTGCTTGGGGGAGATGTGGAGCTCGTATCCCATGGCCCGCGAGGTCCGCTCGGGGTCCGCCTCCATGGTGAAACCGATCCGCCCCATATGGCTATGGCCTCCTCATTTCAGGGGGATGAACTTGCTGGAGCGGGTGGCCCCAATGCCCGCGGCCCCGTGCTTCACCCGGGAGCGGGTGAGGGCCAGCTCCCCCAGGTAGTGGCCCACCATCTCCGGGGTGATGGTGACCCGGGCGAACTGCTTTCCCGCGTGAATGTGGACCTCGTGGCCCACCATCTGGGGGAGCACCACCATGCGGCGGAGGTGGGTCTTGGGGGCGGCCCCGGGGTCCTCGAACCGCTGGAGGAAACGGCGCTCCACAGGGGCCAGGCCCCGCTTGAGCTTGCGGCGGGCCCGGGCGGGGAGCAGGTCGGCCACCCGCTCCAGCCCCATCTCCTGGAGTGCCTCGAGGGTGTGGCCCCGGTAGGTGAACTCCCCCTTGCGCCGGGGCATACGGCCCCTGTCCATCTTCATCTGGACGCTCTTCCGCACCTTCTCCTTGGCCCGATCCTTCATGGCCGCCTCCTTGGCCTCGGAGGGGCGCACCTCGACCTTCTTCTCCTCGGGCATCACTTCCTCCCGGTGCGGCGGGCGGCGATGGAACCCACCTTGCGGCCCGGCGGGGCCCCGCGGCCCACGGTCTTGGGCTTGCCGGTGTGCTGGTGACGGCCCCCGCCGAAGGGGTGGTCCACCGGGTTTCCGGCGATGCCCCGCACCCGGGGCCACTTCCGGGCCTTGGCGTTGGCCTTGTAGTAGGCGTTCCCCGCCTTCAGCAGGGGCTTCTCCAGGCGGCCCCCGCCAGCCACCACCCCAAGGGTGGCCCGGCAGCGGCCGTCGAGCCACCGGATAACCTTGCTGGGAAGCTGAACGGCGGCCCGGGAGCCCTCGTGGGACACCAGGAGGGCATGGGTGCCCCCCGCCCGGGCGAAACGCCCCCCGTCCCCTGGGTAGAGCTCCACGTTGAACATGGAGGTCCCCTCGGGAATCTGGGAGAGGGAGAGGGTGTTCCCCGACTCCAGGGGAACCTCGGAGCCCCAGGCGAGGCGGGCCCCCACCTGCAGCCCCTCCGGGGCCAAGGTGTAGAGGCTCTTCCCCGTGGAGAGGCGCACCTCGGCGATGGGGCTGGTGCGAGCGGGGTCGTGGAGAAGCCGCACCACCGTCCCCTGGAGTTCCCGGGCCGAGGGATGCTGGATGTCGGCCTTGAAGTGGTGGGAGGGGGCCCGATAGGTGTGGGTCCCCCGGCCGCGCCTCTGGGAGATGATGCGCTTCCCCATGGTGGTGCTCGTGGTTGGCCGCCGCCGCCCCGAGGGCGGCGGCAGGGTAACCTATGGTGCGCCGGATAGCGGATAAATAGTTTTCTTCCCCGGGAGATACAAAAGAGGCCCCCCATGACCCCCCGAACCCGCTTCCCCCCCGGAGAGGCGCCGCCCTCCCCGGAGGCGACCCCCCCCGGCGCAGCCGAAAGATGGCGACCAAGGCCATCGCCCAGGCCTTCGCCGAGGCCCAGCCCGCCACCCCCATCCAGCGGGAGGGGGACCTCCTCTGGGTGGACAACCGGAACGCCCTCCTCTGGCTCCACCCCGACCGGGGGCTCCACCTCGACCTCTACTTCCACATGGACCTCACCCCCGCCGCGGCGGCCCAGGTGGCCCTCGTCGCCCAGGAGGCCGCCCGGCGGGCCGGGCTCCCCCTCCACATCCGCGAGCACTACACCCTCGACGAGAAGGACCACCCCGTCTACGAGTCGGAGATGCCCGAGTGCAAGGAGTGCGGACAACGGCACCCCCCGGAGGAGAACACGGAGACCGGGGAGGCCAAGAAAATCGAGGTGACCAAGGGACCCGAGGGGATGTACCGGTAGGTGGGCTACCCCAGTTTTTCCCGCATCATCCGCGCGGCCTTCACCATGTTCACCATCTTCTCGTAGGCCACCTGGCGGGGGAGGAGTTTGAGCCCGCAATCCGGATTGACATAGATTTTCTCGGGGGGGACGACCTCGATGGCCCGCTCGATGTTCTTCATCTGCTCCTCCACCGATTCGACGCGGCGGATGTGGACGTCGTTGACCCCGAGGCCCAACTCTTTGGTGTATTCGTGCTCCTTGAAGAGGTCGAGGGTGCGGAAGTCGTTGTTGGCGAACTCGAGGGCGAACTGGTCCACCTTGAAGCCGAGGAGGTCGGGGTACATGGTGGAGAAATCGCCATAGCAGCTGTGGATGGCGGTGTGGGCCTTGACTCCGCGGACGGTGGCGGCGATGGCCTCCTCGAATATCTCCAGGTCCTCGGTGTGGGTGGACATGGCGGGTTCGTCGATTTGGATGAAGGTGGCCCCCGCCTTGACGAGTTCCTTGAGTTCCTGGTTCTCGGCCTTGGCGATGGCCATGATGAGCTCGTCCTTGGTGTCGTAGTG
>JACQPP010000131.1 GCA_016207465.1 Methanobacteriota archaeon | reverse complement strand
GGAGGCGGCGGGAGAGCCGGGGCGGAGGAGGAGACCCGCCACCACAACCGCCACCGTGAGGAGGACACCGAGAAGGAGCAGGGGGCGGCGGGGGGACGCGACTTTGCCGTGGACCCTCCGGCGGTGTTCCCCCAGGGCCTCCTCCCGGATGGAGGCATCGCAGTCGGGGCAGCGGACGGAGGCCATGGGTGACACCTGGGTTGCTTCGGGTCAAATGGTTTTTTATAGGCTCAGCATCCTCCGCGCGTTCCCCCGGCCATCTACTGTCCCGTGAGGCCGCGGCCCCGGGCCATCCTCTTCGCCAGTTCCCATGCCCTCCGGATGCACATGTCGCTGTTGATGTATTCCCACTCGGCGAACCGGCCGGTGGTGGCGATGGACCTCCGGTGGATGTAGCCGAGGACGGTCTGGATGTTCCGCTGGCTCTGGAGGTCGTAGACGACGTAGGCGTGGGGGGTGCGGTGGACCATGGCGAGCTCCACATCCCGCCTGTGGAACCATTTGCCGTGGAGGTCCTCGATGACCCTCCGGGCGACCCAGGAGTCGGGCTTCCCCCAGAGGGGGCTCCCCGGTGGTGTGGTGATTTCGGCCATGACCGCCGACTTTCCGCGGGGGGCCATGGTGGGGCTGTAGTTGTTCATGAAGCTGATTTTGTGGAAGAGCTCGGGGCCGGGGAAGTAGCACCAGGAGATGTCGTCCAGCCCCGGTTTGTCCACCCCGAGGAGGACGGCGTAGAGGCTGTTGTGCCGGAGCCCCCGGGCGGCCCTCCGGACCCCCGGAGGGATGTCCCCCAGGGCCTGGAGGAGAGTGGGGATGGGGAGGGTGGAGGCGATGCGGGTGTAGTGGCGGGTCTCCCGGCCGTCGGAGACATCCCAGCCTCCCCCTCTGGGCCGGATGGAGCGGATGCGGAAGCCGGTGGTGACCCGGGCGCGGAGCCGCCGGGCGACGGCGCGGGCCAAGGCTTGGAAGCCCCCCCGGCGGGGGTAGTAGAAGTTCAGCTGGTGGGTGTATCCCTCGGTGGGGATTCCCATGGCGGACTTCAGGATGTCCTCCAGGGGGGGCAGGGGGAGGCGCGCGCCGGCCCAGTGGGTGGACATCCCATCGAGGGGGTGTTTCCAGATTTTCTCGTTGTAGGGCCAGAGGTATCGCCGGCAGATTCCCTCCCCGAAGGTGTGGAGGAGCCACTCATGGAAGTTCCGGGGTGGCGGGCCCCCTTGGGCTTGGCGGAGGTGGGCCTCGACCACGCCCTGGAGGCAGGCCAGCCGGTCCCCGGGGGGGAGTTCCCCGAGGCCGTTCTCGAAGGGGTATTTCACCCGCCGGTCCCGGTACCAGATTTTGGTGTTGCGGCGGCACTCCACGAGGTTGGGCCGGAGCAGGCGCTTTTCGAGTTCGAGGACCTCCCGGTCCCGGGAGAAGAGGATGTGTCCCCCGTGGAGGTCGAAGGTGTAGCCGTTCACGGTGGCAGAGGAGAGAAGCCCCCCGGGCTCCGGGGCGGCCTCCAGAACCTCCACCTCCACATGGTCCTGGAGGAAGTAGGCGAGGGAGAGGCCGCTGATGCCCCCGCCGAGGACTCCGATGGTCATCCCCTCCGGCTACGTGCGGGAAAAGCATAAACAAACCGGGGGGAGAGGTGGGGGCGATGCATTTCCGTCTCTCCCCGGAGCCCCATGTGGCCCGGGAGTTCCTGCGGGAGCACCACCGGAGGAGCCCGGGCTCCATGCTCCTCCTGGTGGGAGAGTGCCGGGTGGACTACCAGGGGCGGGCCCGCTCCACCCTCGACTGGGGGGGGAGGCTCATCGTCCTGAAGGGGGACGGGACCCTCATGGTCCATCGGAACACCCTGTGGGAGCCGGTGAACTGGCAGCCCCCCCAGGCGCGGGTGGAGTTCCGGGTGGAGGAGGGGGAGCTGGAGATTTACAGCCGGAGGCCCGAGCCCGCGGAGGAATTGCGCATCCGGTTCCGCACCGTTGAGCTGCTCACGGCCCACGTGCTCCACGATGATGCCGCATTGCGGATGGTGGGCTACGAGTCGGACCTGGTGGACCACCTGGAGGGCCACCCGGAGGCCATCGAGCCGGGGCTCGTCATCCTGGGGCGGGAGCGGGAGACCAAGTCGGGGCTCATTGACCTGGTGGCCCGGGACACCCGGGGGCAGACGGTCATCATCGAGGTCAAGCGGAGCCCCCCCACCCCCAACGCGGCCTACCAGCTGCACGCCTACCTGCTGGACTACAAGAAGCGGAACGCCTACGCCCCGGTGCGGGGCATCCTGGTGGCCCCCCGCATCCCCGCCATGGTCCAGACCCTCCTCCAGAGCCTGGGGCTCGAATTCCGGGAGGTCCAGATGCCCGAGACCCGGGTGGACGACCGGCAGAGGACCCTCGACGGACTCTAAACCCCCGAGAGTTCGCGCTCGATGGTCCGGAGCCGCTCCTCATTCTTGGCCTTGAGTTCTCGGTAGGTGTCGGCGGAGACGGCCCCCTGCCGGTGGTATTCCTCGACGGAGCGGAGGAAGGTCTCCACGTCCTCCCGCTCCTGGATGAGTTTCCCCCGGTTCCTTGGGGCGGGGGAAGGAGGCGGAGAGGAGGGCTCGGGGCCGGGAGCCCCTTCGGTTCGGGGGGTGGAGCGGCGGCGTCGGGGCGGGGGAGGAGTCTCCTCGCGGGCAGTCGGAAGGACCTCGACGGGAATCACCTGGGGGGAGGGGTCGGCCATCGGGGGGGACTCGACCATCCGGTTGACCTCGGAGAGCAGGGACTTGGCCCTCTCATCCCACCGGGGACCCGAGGGCTGTGCCAGCCTTGGCGCGGCCCTCGGTGGCGGCCTCGGCGGGAGCCAGGGGGCGGGCTCCGCGGGGGGAGATGGTTCCCCTGCCTTCTCGAGGAGGCGCGAGGCGGCCTCCATCCGGGCCTCGAGGGCGAGCACCCGCTCCCCGAGGCGCACCTCGACGGCGGAGACAATCTTCTCCAGTTCCCGGGCGGATGGCTGCCCCTGGGACTCGAACTTCTCCAGGGCCCGGTGGAGGGCCTCCAGGGTGGGGGGGACGGCGTCGAGGGAGGCCATCTCCTGGCGGAGGTCCTCGACGCAGCGGCGGAGAATCTGCTGCTCGGACTGGAGGCGGGCGAACTCGGGCCTCCGCACCAGGGGGGGCTCGGCCCGGGCGAGGGCCGCGGCCACCTGCGCCTCCGGCGGGTGTGTGTCGCGGCGGCGGGCCTCCATCTGCCCGAGGGCCGACTGGAGCCTCTCCACCTCGGCGGGGAGGGCCCCGAGGGCGGGAATCTCCCGCTGGATTTCCTCCACCATCTCCCGGAGCCTCTGCTGGCCCTGGCGCATCTCTTCGACCTCGCGCCGGGACCGCTGGGACTCTTCGGCGACCGGGGGGGCCGTGGTTCTCTGGAGTTTTCCCAGGGCCGCCTCCAGGGAGCCCAGTCGGTCCCGCAGGGCCCCCATCTGGTTCTGGAGGGAGTCCCGGGCGGCGCCAGCCTCCTTCACCTGGGCCTGCACCTGGGCCGCCACCTCTTCCCCCAGGGAGCGGCGGAGTTCCTCGATGCGCTCCTCGATGCCGATGGAGGCAACCCCGGGAGACGGGGCGCGCATCTTCTGCTGGATTCCGGCCACCCGGGCGTCCATCTGGGAGACCTGTTTCTCCACCGTGTCGAGGCGGGCCGCGAGGCCATCCGGGGACGCCGGCGGCGGAGGAACAGAGGCGGGGGGAACAGCGGGTGCGGGGGAGGCGGGGGGAGGCTTGGGGACCGCCCCTGGAGGCGAGGCCCGACCGCGGAGGAGGACGTCTTCAGCGTCCCCCGGGTTCCGCAGAAGCCGGGGGAGCATCTCCGAAGAAGATGCGGGAGGGTTCGGGTCGGGCCGAGAAGGGGGCGTCTCC
>JACQPP010000136.1 GCA_016207465.1 Methanobacteriota archaeon | reverse complement strand
GCGGGTGATGCGGGGGCGGGTGGGAGCCATCATGGGGTATGGGGGGCCTCCTCCTCTTGGGGGTTCTGCCGAACCGGTTCGGTGGCTACCAGCCCTTCCGGACCATCTGGCCCTCGATGCGGCGGAGGGTCTCGGAGAGGGTGGACTTGGCGACCCCGAGGCGCTCCGCGAGATGGGTGAGGGTGATGCGGCGGGGGACCTCGAAGTATCCCTCCCGGTAGGCGGCGTCGAGAATCTCCTGCTGGCGGGGGGTCAGCCCCTCGGGGGAGCGGTAGGGCTCGATGCTCCGCACCTCGAAGGGGACCTCCATCCCGCGGAGCCGCCCCAGGAGAACTTCCAGGCGGGGCCGGGGGCACACCAGGCTCCAGGTGGCCTTTCCATTCTGGATGGGGAAGGGGAACTCCAGGAGGGCCTCGCTGCTCATCAGGGCCCCGAGGGGGTGGGGGCCGCGCATCTTCACGCGCACCACCGCGGGCTCCCGGGCCACCTGCTGGGACTCCACCACCGAGGGGTGGAGCCGGATGTCCTCCAGGGCCGCGGGGACATCGGGGCCCTGCAATCGCACCAAGACCACCGCCTCGGCCCCGAGGGGGAGGAGGGAGAGGACTTCCACGCGGAGGCCGGGGTGGTCGCGGCTCACCCGGGCGACCCAGAGGGCCCCGGGGACCTCCACGTCGAGGCAGGCCCGGATGGGGACTTCGGCCATGGTCCGGAGGAGAGAACACGCCGCCCCCGGTTAAGATTTTTTCATCCGCTCGATGGCGGCCTTCTTCTCCCCGGCCTCCACGGATTCGTCAATCCAGGGGTAGAGGACCTGCTCCTCCTTCTGGTCGTGGGAGGCGATGACCTCCGTGAGTCTCCGCTCCCACTCCCCGGTGTCGGCGGCCCCCCGGTCCAGGCGGCCCTGGATTTTCTCCAGGCACGCCTCGATTTCCCGGTGCTCGATGCGCATCACCGAGGTGGGGCCCCCGGCCTGCATCCCGCTCTGTTTCTCGAAGAGGGGGAAGAGAATCTCCTCCTCCCAGGCGATGTGCTTCTTGAGTCTGGCCTTGAACTCGGAGAATGCGGGCTTGGCCGTGCGCGGGTCCCGGGCCTTCGCCTGCTGGAACTCCCGGAAGAGGGAGTCGAGCCGGCGGTGGTCCCGCCCCATGAAGTCGGTGATTTCGCCCATGTGGCCCCGGGGCCGTTCAGTGGCCCGCGCTCTCTCCTCCGCCGGCGGGGGTCACCGCCTGGAACACCTGGGGGTTCTCGGGGCCCTCCACCTGGAGGATTCCCACGGCCCCCTTGTCCAGGGCGCGGGTGAGGCTGTGGTCCACCAGGATGTAGTTCCCGGGGACCTCCAGGGTGAACTCGACGGCCGCGGCGCCCCCGGCGGGGACCATTGTGGTCTGGACGTCCCGGTGGGCGTCCCTCAGGGCCCCCTCGGGGTAGACCCTGTCGAAAATCTCCCCGATGACGTGGAACGACGACGGGAGGAAGGCGCCGACCCCGATGTAGATGCGGACCTTCTCCCCGACCTTCGCCTTCATGGCGTTGGCGCCGGTGAGGGCGGCCACTTTGCCGTTGAATGTCACGTATTCCGGGTGCTCCAGCTGCATCTTGTCGAAGTCGAAGGCCTGGAGCCCCCTCTCGCCCCGCTTGGCCTGGGTGTACCACTCGCCCTGGACCACGTAGAACTCGCGGTCCACCGGAGGGAGGCCCTCCTTGGGCTCCACGAGAATCATCCCATACATGCCGTTGGCTACGTGGCTGGGGATGTGGGGGCTGGCGCAGTGGTAGATGTAGACCCCGGGGTTGAGGGCCTTGAAGGTCATGGCCTTCTCCTTGCCGGGTGGGGTCTGGGTGAGGACGGCGCCCCCGCCCGGCCCGGTGACCGCGTGGAGGTCGATGGAGTGGGGCATGGTGCCGTCGGGCGCGTTCTTCAAGTGGAGTTCGACGGTGTCATCCACCCGGACCCTGAGCATGGGACCGGGGACCGTCCCATTAAAGGTCCAGTAGCGGTAGTAAACGCCGTCGGCGAGCTCGCCCACGACCTCCCGGGTCTCCAGGTCGATGCGGACCGTGGCGGGCTCCTTGCGGGTGATGGGCGGGGGGACATCGGCGCCCTTGCGGACGATGTCCGCCACGGGCCCGGTGTAGGGGGCGGGGGTTGCCAGGACCCTCGCCGCCGCGGGGGTCGGAGAGGGGGACGGGACTCCATCCGTCACGATGACCCTGCCTTTCATTCCGGCCTCGTAGTGGCCGGGGATGTGGCATCCCATCTCGTAGGTCCCCGGTCTCAGGTCGATGATATCGCTCTCACTCCTTTCGCCAACCCTCGCGTCCACTCCCACCACCAGCCCCGTGGTGGGCGCGTACCCCCGGAGGTGCTCCCCGATGTGGGTCTCTGTGATCTGGCGGGCCTCCGCCTCAGGATAGAGGTGGAGTTCGTGGGGGACCACGCCCTTGTTTACGATGATGAACTTCGTTTTTCCCGGCTTCAGTTTAAGCTCCATTGGAGCAAATTTGAATTCGCTGGCCTCGAGGGATACCACTTGGACGCCGTCCACCACCTTCACGTTGGAGGAGGCGGGGATGGGGGTCGCCGCCAGGGGGGCCACGGCACCGGCCGCCGGAGAGCCGGAGGACGCGGGAGCGGAGGCCGCCTCCACCACCCGGATGACCCCGGTCATCCCCGCAAACTCCCCGGTCTCCGCGTTCTTGCTGGAGTGGGGGGTGCAGTGGTATTTGTAGGTCCCTGTCTTGGCAAAGGTGTGCGTGAATTTCTCCCCGGTCTTCAGGAGGGGGGATTTGAGTTCTCCCCCGGTGTCGTCGCTGGTCACGTCATGCTCCACCGGGTCGGTGTTGACCCAGGTGACGGTGGCCCCCACCGGGATGGTGACCTCCTTCTGGGAGAACTGGATGTTCTTCATCTCGATTGTAATCTCCGTGGACATCGCGGTGGCAGGGGCCGCCTGGGAGCTGGCCGCCGGGGCCGCGGGGGAAACCGGGGGGGCGCGGGAGGAGCACCCGGACAGGAGGACCGCGAGGGCCACCACGGCCAGCAACACGAGGAACCGAGGGTTCAGGGGAGATTTCCCGGACATGATTGGACAGTTTGGCTCCGGAGGGTCCAGAGGCACAGGGGGGACTTTAGCATTACCTACACTCCATATATAGATTATGTAGGAACGCCCCGGACTCACGCGACCACAATCTGCCCCTTCATCCCGGCCTCGTAGTGACCGGGGACGAAGCAGCCGTACTCGTAGACGCCGGGCGCCAGGGTGACGACACCGCTCTCCTTGGTCTTCTGGGGAAGAATGTCGGAGACAGCCACCAGGATTGCACTGGCCTTATCCATCTGGCCGTGATTGTGGCCCCCGGCCCCCCCCATGCTCTTGTGGCCTTCGACGACCGCGGCCCGCCGCGCCTCAGAGTAGAGCACGAACTCATGGAGGATGGCCCCCGTGTTGTGCACGGTGAACCGGGTGGGGCCCGCCTTGAGATTGAGCTGCGGGGGCTCGAACTTGACGTCTGCGACCTCGATTGCGACCTCCGCGGAGGCCGGCGGAGAGGCCCCCGGGGCCGCGGCAGGCGCGGCGGCGGGAGGCTGGGGGGCGCGGGAGGAACACCCGGACAGGAGAACCATGAGGGCCACCGCGGCCAGCAGCACGAGGAACCGAGGGTTCAGGGGAGATTTCCAGGACATGATTGGACAGGTCGGCCCTACTTCGGGGCCCGGTCGGCCATCTTGGTGAGGCGGGCCGCGTGGCGCTCCGCGTCCTTCTCGAACCCCTCCAGCAGGGCCTTCTCCTCCGGGTTCTGCACCTTCCCCAAGAGTCCCTTGTAGGCCACGATGAGGCGGAGTTCGCCCTCCAGCGCCTGCAGGACCCCCTGGGTGGCCGGGTCGGAGGGGGCCTGCTTCCGGAAGCAGTCGAAGTGCAATGGTCCCTTGGCGGTGAATGTGAACAGCTGGGACCAGGAGATGGCCTGCTGGCAGATGGAGCAGTTGCCCGGTCCGGTGGCGCCCATGGGCTTCAGACTCGCCGGGCCCCATTTAACCTTTTCCCGCCGGGATAGGGAGATTCCGGATATCTGCCCCCCTCTTACCACCGGAACCGTTCTCCATATACTCTCAGGTAATCTATATCTGAAACGTTTAGTGCGGTCCCCCGCCGGGTTCTCCTTGAGGGGCTATGAAAGACCGCGTTCACCTTCGGGTGTTGTTTCTCCGCGCACTCTGGACTCTGTCCATCCTCACCCTCTCCGCTTCCGCCGCCGCGGAGGTGCGGGTGGACCCCCAGTGGAGTTTCGACGCCGGAGACATGGTCCGGAGTGTGTCCATCTCCCGCGACGGCAGCCTGATGGCCCTGGGCACCCGGGACTCCCATGTTCTCCTGCTGGACCGGGAGAAGCGGGTGCTCTGGAGCCACAACCACCACGATGAGATTCTCGATGTGGCCATCTCCCCTGAGGGGGACTACGTGGCCGCGGGGTCCCCCCGGGGCCATGTCCACTTCCTCGACCGCACGGGGAACATCCTCTGGACCCACGAGGTGGGGGACCACGCCATGGGCATCGCGGTGTCGGAGAAGGGGATGGTGACGGCGGTGGCGGCCCTCGACCGCCATCTCCACCTGGTGGACCGCGCGGGGAAGATGACGGGGCAGTATGACTCCCCGGACCTCCTCACCGACGTCGCCATGACACCGGATGGCTCCCGCATCGCCGTGGGCTCCGGCGACGGCTCCATCACCCTCCTCGACTCCACCGGGAGCGTCCTCTGGAGGCACTCCACCGGCGCCCCGGTCACCGGGGTGGCCCTGAGCCCCGACGGCACGCGGGCGGCGGCCACCGGGGAGAAGGGGGTCCTCCTGCTGGACCACGCGGGCCGGCGGCTGTGGTCCTACCGCACCGGGGGACAGGCCATGGCCGTGGCCCTCTCCCAGGGGGGACAGTGGATGGCGGTGGGCTCCATCGACAACCGCATCACCTTCCTCGACGGGGAGGGACGGGTCCTCTACGCCCACCCCGCCCTGGACGACGTGAACAGCGTCTCCCTCTCCGGCGACGGCACCAGCGCCGCCGGGGCCTCCTTCGACGGCAAGGTCTACTACCTCCGCATCCGGGAGGTGACACCGCCCACGGAGCCCCTTCCCCCGCCAGCCCTCGACTACGGCCTCACCCTGGCCCTGCTGGTGGTCCTCGTCCCCGTGCTTTTCTACATCGTGGCGGCGAGCATCCTGCTCTGGGACGAGGCCCGCATCCATGCCCCGCGATAACCGCGGGCCCACGGGGAAACCGGCCACCCGCATCCTCCTCTGGGCCGCCGCCGGGGCCGCCGCACTCCTGCTGCTGGCACTGCTCCTCGGCCCTCCCTCTTTCTCCGCCGCGGTCGGGCCTCGCCCCCTCCCCGATTTCGCCCGCAAGAGCACCGTGGTGGCATCCGCATTCACCTATGCCCGCGACCACCCCGGAGACCTGGAGGGAATCCGCTGCTACTGCGGCTGCATGATGCACCCCCACGGGGGACGGGTCCACCAGAGCCTCCGCGACTGCTTCCTCAACGGGGAGGAATACGAGCCCCATGCCGCCGAGTGCGGCACCTGCATCGGCGAGGCCCTCGACGTCCAGAAGATGACCCTCCAGGGGCTCCCCAAGACCGAGATAGCCCAGCGCATTGACCAGAGATATGGACAGAACCACTGAGACCCCCCGGGGGGCCCGCCCCGGATGGCAATACCGGGTGGCCGCCGCCGCCATCGCCATCCTGCTCTTCCTCCTCATCGTGCCTGCCCTCCTCATCCCCCCATAAGCCATGCCATCCATCCTCTCCATCCGCCCCAGAAGCACCCCCCCGGGGGACCACCCCCGCGAGTCCGCCCCCGACCCCCTCTACGCCTTCCTCCTCCCCGCCGGGCTCCTCCCCGGC
>JACQPP010000132.1 GCA_016207465.1 Methanobacteriota archaeon | reverse complement strand
TGGTGTGGGAGCCAAGCGACGGCAGGGCCACCGGCCCATCCCCTGACCTGCCTCCCAGGTGGAGCCTTGGCCGGGAATCAACTCCCAGCCCTCTGGGCATTTCGTCGAATACATGGGGAGGAAAAAGACATGCTCCTCCCACACGGGGGTCGATGGCGGTGGTGTGATTGAAGTCGGGGTGGGCACGGGAGTTGACGTGGGAGTTGGAGTCGGAGTGGGAGTAGGTGTTGGTGTCGGGGTGAGGGTGGCCGCGGCGGGTGTGGGTGTCACCTTCACCGTGGAGGGGTCCTGGGCCACAATCTTGGTGAACCGCAGGACGACGATGGTCTGGTTCCCCTTCTTCTGGAGGAGCTCGATGAAGCGGGTGTTCTGGTTCCCGGAGATGATGGCGGGGGTGAGGGCGGTGAAGGTCACCGAGCGCGAGCCGCCGGCCTCGGAGGCGGAGAAGGAGACGGTCACGTCCCTCTGGGTGCTGTCGGTCCTGGAGCCGTCCACAATCTTCCACCGGGGGGAGATGAGGTCGGTGAGGAACTGGAGGTCGAAGGGCTGGGTGTCATTCCCCTGGAGGGTGAACTCGATGCCAATCCGCTCGCCCTGCCCGTAGACTGACTGCTCCGCGGGGTCCCAGCGGACCCCCTGGGCCCCCACCGTGGCCTGGGCCGCGGCCAAGGGGACAAGGGCGAGCAGGAGGATTGCCATGGCTGCAACGGCCAGGGCTCCGGGGAGCCCGGCCTCCCGGGGTGGCATCCTGCGGGATTTCTTCGGGGGTCCGGCCTTCCGGGGCATGAGAAGAGGAACTCGGCGGCTGTTCAAAAGGATTTCCAGGGGATTTCGGGGTTGGATGGTCTCAACTTCACTTGACGATGGTCTCCAGGTATCTCTCGATTCCTTTCTCGTAGAGGACGTTTCCCACGACGATGGTGTGGGCCCATCGGGCCATCTGCTGGGCCTTCTCTCGGGTGTCTATGCCGCCGCCGTAGAAGAGGCCCGCCCCGGGCCGGGGTCACCACTCGGTGCGGTAGGCCCTCTTCAGGGTCGGGTTGTTGGAGAGGATTGCCACCGCCTTGTTCGCCGTGGCCAGGGCCACCAGCATCCGGTCGTGGAGGTCGGGGACGTCCAGGTGGAGGAATATCTGCCAGCCCTCGTAGTCCAGCTCGGCGGGGGTGAACACGGGGCTGGTCTCCATCCCCTTCACCACCTGCTCCAGCACGATGCGGGGGTTCCGGGTATCCAGCCGCCCGTTCAGCCCCAGGGCCAGGAATTCTCCCACCACGATGCTGGGCAGAAGCAGGGTCACCTGCCCCTTCTCGGCCCTCTCGAACAACTTCCCCGCCTCCCCCGGCAGGTCGCCCCCGAAGTAGCGGGTCAGGGCAACGGTGTCCACTACGTACTTTGGATTGTCCATGCCGCCCGCAGACGGACCACGTCCCGCTCAATCCCCCGGTAGTCCAGGGCCCCCCGCAGCCTGCCGTAGAGCGAGGAGGGGGGGTGCTTCACCAGGAGCCCCTCCTCCTCGTCGAAGATGACCACATCCTCCCCCTCGTGGAGGTGGAACCTCTCCCGGAGGTCCTTGGGAAGGGTGATCTGCCCCTTGGGGCCCACCACAGACTTGTAGAGGGGCATGCGAGCATCCCTTCCACCTCTGGAAATATCAAGATTTCCATGGCCTGGGTAGCCCGCCCTTACCCTTTGTCCTCCGGTAATACCGTTGGTAGGGAAAGGTTTATATGCCTTGGCGGGTCCTTCTCGGCTGGAGCCTGGGTCCATGTTCGACCACAAGTGGAGTGCGGTATACCTGACCAGCGTGGTGGGGCTGGCCCTGATGCTGAGCGCCCTCCCCTCCGCCCTCGGGGGCGCCTCGGCCACCGTGTCCTCCAACGTGACCATCACCCAGAACATCGCCGTCGCCCTCTCCGACGGCCTCACCTATGGGGTCTCCTTCGGCGAACTCATCACCCTCCCCGCGAGCCCCCTCGGGGCCAACAACACCGCCGGGGGCGCCTCGAGCCTGAGCAACTACACCGGGGGGGCCAACAGCAGCTACTGGGTGAACATCTCCACCGACACCAATGTGCGGACCACCCTCTGCTTCGGGGCCAACGACAGCCTCAAGACGCCCGGGGGCGCGGCCTCCATCGCGAACGCCTCCTACCGCTGGAACACCACGGTGGTGAACTCGAGCGGCTTCAACACGGGGGGAGCGGGCCCCATGGGGGCAGGCAGGCCCATCATCGACGGCGGGACCCAGGGGCTCGGGACCGCCTACAACGTGGTGAACAACTCCACGAACATGACCCCCTCCGATGCCTCCAACCACACCATCATCTTCCGGCTCGGCCTCAACATCACCGCAGGCCAGGAGACCGGCTCCTACTACAACACCCTCATCTTCAAGGCGGTGAGGGAAAACCAAGGTTGCACGTAAAAGTATATTATACGGCTTGCCCACACTCATGATCATCCATGCGTGGGCCACTCGGGAGTTCTGTTCTATGGTTCTGCCTGTTGGTTCTCGGAGCCGCGGCTCAGGGCGACTTGGGCGTCGGCCTGAAGTGGGGCCAGGAGTCGGCCACCCTGGAGGAGGCCCGCGTCTCCTGCCTGGACTACGGCCTCTACAATCCCTTCAACACCAATGTCACGGGGACCCTGCAGGCCACCGGGGACCTCGACCGGGTGGCGGTCCCGGTCGCTCCGGTGGCGGTTTCCAAGTTCACCCCGAGCACGTCGGCCGTCACGACCCGCCTCTGCTTCGATGTCCCCCGCCTCTACCGGGAGGAGTGCCGGCTGGGCCCCTACTTCTGCTCGCGGGCCTGCCAGGAGCCCCCGGTCACCTACGCGGGGGATGTGGCCGCCGTCGCCGCCCCCGAGGGGAGCCGGCCGGGGACCGGCTCGGCGGTGGCCGCCCAGTCCGCAGCGCCCCTCCGTATCACGGTGGCCTGCCGGAGCCATGGAGTTGACACCAGCCCCGAGAGAAATGGGCCCGTCTATGGGGGGCTGCTCTTGGCCATCGGAATCGCGGGGTGGTTCGGCAACCAGCGGCGGAAGCCCCCGGAGGTCCGCCGGAAGCTCAAGGCGGAGAAGCTCAAGAGGAAACTCGAAGGGCTGGAGAAGAGGCCATAGCATTTCCCTGGCGCTGCTCCTCGTCCTCCTCCTCTCCCCGCCCCTCCAGGGGGGCCAGACCGGCAATGTGGTTTCCAACCTCTCCATCTCTGCGAGCATCGCCATCGGCCTCTCCTCCAACCTCTCCCAGGGCATCCGCTTCGGCTCCCTGAGCCCCGGGGTCTCCAACCAGAGCGCCGCGGCCCCCGACGGGACCGACGGCAACACCAACCAGAGTGGGCAGACCGGCCTCTGGGTCAATGTCTCCTCCTCCGGCCCCGCCATTGACCTGTGCCTGGGAGCCAACCGCAGCCTCAGGGACGACTCCCTGGCGCGGGAGATCAACAACACCAGGAACTACACCCTCGCCTTCCACAACTCCACCAACAATCTTACCCTCCCGGGCCCCATGGACCGCCATGAGATGCCCCTCGCCCTCACCAACTTCAGCGAGACCGGCAGCCTGAGCAGCGGCTCCCGGGTCTTCCTCCGGTTCTGGCTCGACGTCCCGGACAACCAGCCGGCTGGCGCCTACACGAGCAACGTGACCTTCCGGGGGGTCCTCCAGGGGAGTCCATGCGGCAGCCTGTGAGTTTGTCTGTGAAAATTTTCGGGCCCGCGGCCCGAAAATTTTCATTAACGCTGGTCATTTTGCTCGTCCTGGCGGCGGGGGCCCGGGGGGCCACGGGGGCTGGCGTGGCCACCAATGCCAGCGTGGCCCTCGCCGACAACCTCCGCATCGAGATGTTCACGGTCACCCCGGGGGGCCCCACCCGGGGGCAGACCGTCTCCTTCGGCTGGAGCCTGAAGAACGTGGGGAACAACGGCTCGGTGAACGCCACCTCGAACCTCACGGTGACCGACCCCCAGGGGGTCGCGGTGTTCACCACCACTTTCACCTCCACCGGCATCCCCCAGGGGGGCTACGGGAACATCTCCAGCGTGGCGTGCTCCTCCTGCACCGCCCTCGTGGGCGCCTACACCGCGGTGGTGGTGGCCTCCTACGCCGGCAAGACCACCTCCGGCATCCTCAACTACACGGTGTCGGCTCCTCCCCCGGGGGG
>JACQPP010000137.1 GCA_016207465.1 Methanobacteriota archaeon | reverse complement strand
TCGTACCAGACTCCGTCAATCTCCGCGTAGCCGAGGTTGGGGACCCAGCGGCCCTTGGAGTTCCAGGGGTCGGGGAATTGGGTTTCGTCCCAGGTGATGATGGAGGTGCCGAAGACGGCGGCGATGGCCGCCGGGGGGCAGCGGCGGCGCCTCTCGAGGTCGGCGGGCCTCTGGCTCCCCTCCTTTCCCCCATCCGCCGCCGTGGCCTCCAGGGCGGCGGCCCCCGGGTCCCCCGCAGGATGCATCCACGGGAATGTGGGGCGGCGGCCACCATAGTTCACGCCGGGGATGCACCCGGTGTCTCCCGGGGCGGGGCCCCGGGGGAAAATCCGCACCTGTAAGGGGGAGAAAGGGGCCCGGCGCGGGCGCCGGTGTCTCCCGGGGACGGGCTCAGGGGGAGGCGGTGACGTATTCGGTGAGGGTGCGCACGGCGAGGCCGGTGCCACCCTTCACGCAGTAGGGGAGGTCTTTCTCGGTGAATGCGGCCCCGGCGATGTCCAGGTGGGCCCATTTCCTGTCCCCGACGAACTCCCGGAGGAACAGGGCGGCGGTGATGGCCCCCCCGTACCGGTCCCCCACGTTTTTGATGTCGGCGATTTCGCCCTTGATTTGCTCCATGTATTCCTCGTAGAGGGGGAGTCTCCAGAGTTTTTCTCCGGCGATGTGGGCCGACTTCAGCAGGCGGCGGGCCATCTTCTCGTCGTTGGCGAAGAGGCCGGCGGCGAGGATGCCGAGGGCCACCATGCAGGCCCCGGTGAGGGTGGCCACGTCAATGATTTCGTCGGCCCCCAGTTGGACGGCGTGGCCGAGGGCGTCGGAGAGGACCACCCGGCCCTCGGCGTCGGTGTTGCCGATTTCCACGGTCTTTCCCCCGAGGGGGCGCACGACGTCGCCGGGCTTGTAGGCGCGGGGGCCGGGCATGTTCTCGGTGGTGGGGACCAGGGCGGTGACCCGCGCCTTGGGCTTGAGTTGGGAGATGGCCCGGATGGCCCCGAGGACGGCGGCCCCCCCGGCCATGTCGTACTTCATGCGGAGCATGCCATCCGCAGGTTTGAGGTCGAGGCCCCCGCTGTCGAAGGTGATTCCCTTGCCGCAGAGGGCGATGTGGCGCCTGGCCCCCTTCGGTGTGTATTCCACCTGGATGAACCGGGGCGGCTCGTCGGAGCCCCGGGCGACCCCCAGGAGGCCCCCCATCCCCCGCTTCTCCATCTCCTTCTCGTCGAGGACGGTGCATTTGAGCCCCGCCTCGCGGGCCATCTTCTGGGCCTCCTCGGCGAACCGCCGCGGGGTGAGGGTGCCCGGGGGCTCGTTGACGAGGTCGCGGGCGAAGCAGACGCTCTCCGCGATGATTTGTCCGCGCTGGAATCCCTGTTCGAGGGCCCGGCGGGGGCCCGCCTTGGGGACCCGGACGCGGAACTCCGAGGGGGGCTCCCGCTTCTTCTCCCCGTTTTCCTTCTTGGACTTGTAGCGGTCGAACTCGTAGGTCCCCAGGAGGGCCCCTTCGGCGATGGCCTGGCCCGCCCGCCGGGGGTCCCGCGTCCCCCAGGATTCGAGGGAGAAGGCAACGGTGCGGGCCCCGGTGTCCCGCCCCCGCCGGGCCACCAGGGAGGCGGCCTTGCGGAGGGTGTCCGGTGTGGCCCCCTTGCGCTTGCCGAGGCCGACGAGGAGGAAACGCTGGTTGCGGAGGCCGGCGGTGGGGACCTCCACGCGGGAGCCCTCCTTGCCCCGGAAGTCCTCGGCCTTGGCGGCCCTCTGGAGGAGCCCCCCGAGGGCCCGGTCGGTGGCGCGGGCCTCCGGGGACTCCACGGCTTTCTCCCAGGCCCCGATGGCGATGAGGTCGGCCTGGACCTCGGCGGTGGGGCCGGTGGCGACGGTGAACTTCATCTCGTCCCCCGTTGCGCTGGGAAGGGAAAAATGTTGGCCCGGGGGAAACCCCGGAATCGGCATCGGGGGACAGCGGAGGGCTTAAATGCCCTGGAAAGTATATAGCCCGCGGAATGGCGAAGAACACCGGGAAACCGATGGGCGCCGAGAGCGACTACACGGCGGAGCAGATTGTCGTCCTGGAGGGGTTCGAGGCGGTGCGGAAGCGCCCCGCCATGTACATCGGGGACACCGCGGTGCGGGGGCTGCATCACCTGGTGAACGAGGTGGTGGACAACAGCATTGACGAGGCCCTGGCGGGGTTCTGCACCGAAATCCGGGTCTCCATCAACAAGGAGGGGAGCGTGACGGTGGAGGACAACGGGCGGGGAATCCCGGTGGACCTCCACAAGGAGTATGGCCTCCCGGCGGTGGAGGTGGTGATGACGGTGCTCCACTCGGGGGCCAAGTTCGACCAGAAGTCCTACAAGGTCTCCGGGGGCCTCCATGGCGTGGGGGTGTCGGTGGTCAACGCCCTCTCGGAGTGGCTGGAGGTGGAGGTGCGGCGGGGGGGCAAGCTCTACCGCCAGAGGTACAAGCGGGGCCAGCCCGCATCGAAGCTGGAGACCGCGGGGAAGGCGGAGGGAACCGGGACCCGGGTGACCTTCTACCCGGACAAGCAGATTTTCCAGGCCATCGAGTTCCACGCGGAGACCGTCCTGAACCGCCTGCGGGACCTCTCCTACCTGAACAAGGGGCTGAAGATCCTGTTCACCGACGAGCGCACCGGCAAGACCACGACCCTCAAGAACGACGGGGGCATCATCTCCTTCGTCCAGTTCCTCAACCGGAACCGGGAGGTGCTCCACCCGGACCCCATCTACTTCGAGAAGTCGAAGAACGGGACCCAGGTGGAGATTGCCCTCCAGTACAACGCGGACTACACCGAGACCGTGCTCTCCTACGTGAACAACGTGAACACCATCGAGGGGGGCACACACGTCGTCGGGTTCCGGGCCGCCGTGACCCGGGTCCTCAACGACTACGCCCGCAAGAACAACCTGGCGAAGTCCGGGGAGGGGTTCACCGGTGACGACGTGCGGGAGGGGCTCACCGCAGTGGTGAGCATCCGCATCCCCGACCCCCAGTTCGAGGGGCAGACCAAGACCAAGCTGGGGAACAGCGAGGTGAAGGGCATCGTGGAGAGCGTGGTCTCCGAGCACCTCTCTGAGTACCTGGAGGAGCACCCGGGGGTGGGCAAGCGCGTCGTGGAGGAGTGTCTCCGCGCCGCCGAGGCCCGCCTCGCCGCCAAGAAGGCCCGCGAGCTGGTGCGCCGCAAGGGGGCCCTCGGCGAGGGGAGCCTCCCCGGCAAACTCGCCGACTGCCAGGAGGACGACCCCGCCAAATCCGAAATCTACATCGTCGAGGGGGACTCCGCCGGGGGCAGCGCCAAACAGGGCCGCGACCGAAGGTTCCAGGCCATCCTGCCCCTCCGCGGCAAAATCCTGAATGTCGAAAAGGCGCGCCTCGACAAAATCCTGAAGAACTCCGAAATCCGCAGCCTCATCACCGCCCTCGGAACCGGCATCGGGGAGGACTTCGACCTCCAGAGGGCCCGCTACCACCGCATCATCCTCATGACCGACGCCGACGTGGACGGCAGCCACATCCGCACCCTCCTCCTCACCTTCATCTACCGCTACATGAAGGCCCTCATCGAGGCCGGATACATCTACATCGCCCAGCCCCCCCTCTACCGCGTCTCCAAGGGCAAAGATGAACAATACGTTTACACGGACGCCGAGAAGGACAAACTCTCCAAGCAGTGGGGCGACGGGGCATCCATCCAGAGGTACAAGGGGCTCGGGGAGATGAACCCCGGACAGCTCTGGTCCACCACCATGGACCCCGCCGGCCGCATGATGAAGCGGGTCAACGTGGAGGACGCCGTGGAGGCCGAGGAGATATTCACCATCCTCATGGGGGAGAAGGTGGAGCCCCGCCGCGAGTTCATCCAGGCCCACGCGCGGAAGGTCAAGAATCTGGACGTCTGAATCCATTTTTTCGCAGGATTCATATCGGGGGGGCTTCACTCTCTTTCCCCCTGTGATGAGCCTCTCGAATCCATGGGCCGCCTTCCCCCTGGTGGCGGGCCTCATCAGCCTGGTCACCGGAGTCTGGGTCTTCCTCCGCTACCGGGAGGCCCCCGTCTACCGCTACTTCCTGGCCTTCTGCCTGCTGATGGCGGCGGGCAACCTCGGCAATACGCTGGCTCTCCTCAGCCCCGACCGGGAGGGCCACCTGCTCTGGGTGAAGGTGGGCTGGCTCTTCTACATGGCGGCCCTCGGGGCCTACGCCCAGTTCACCTTCGCCGTCCCCCGGCCCCGCGTCCCCCTCTCGGGGAGCGACCACCCGTGGGCCCGCCGCCTCCCCCGCGCCATGCTCCGGCTCGACCGGAGAATCCTGGAGACCCCCCGCCTCCCCCTGCTGCTCTTCTACCTCCCTGCGGCCGCCACCCTCTTCCTCTGGATGCTCCCCGAGGACCTCTGGCTCCTCACGGTCCGCGAGGTCTTCTTCGGCCACGTGGCGATCTTCAAGTCCACCTGGGCCAACCTCCCCTGGATTGTCCTCGTGGTCATCGGGCTCACCTACGGGGGCTCCAACATCTTCGCGGGGTACCTTAACTTCCCCGAGAAGCGCCGGGTCACCCGCTTCCTCTTCCTGCTGTCGGAGGTCACCCTGGTCTACTTGGTCCTCTTCTTCATCTCCCCCCTCTTCTCCCTTCGGTTCCACGGGCTCCTCATCTTCCTCACCTACCTGGGCACAGCGGGGGTAGCCCTCTTCTTCGCCCTGGCCGTCGTCAAATACGGCCTCCTGGTCTCCCCGGTGGACGAGGCGCGGAGCCCACACGAGCCCAAATACGCCCTCACCCGGGGTGACTGCTTCCTGGTCCAGGAGGAGAAGCCAGACTTCGCCCTCCGCGTCTTCGCCGACCTCGTCACCCACGGGGCCCAGGGGCTCGGCCTCACCCGCACCTCCCCCCCGGAGATACGCGCCGCCCACGGCCTCCCCCGCACCCCCCTCGTGTGGGTGGGCCGCATTGCCCCCGCCCCCGACATCCAGGCCGTGGACTACCCCGAGGGGCTCTCCCTCCTGGTGGACGAGTTCCTCACCAGCACCCCGGAGGGGGTCATCCTCCTCGACGCCCTCGAATACCTCGCCGAGAAACACGGCTCCCCCCTCACCCTCCAACTCCTCTATAGCCTCCGGGAGACCGTCGCCCAGAGGGGAGGCCGCCTCATCCTCTCCGTCAACCCCCGCGCACTCCCGGAGCGAGAACTCTCCCTCCTCCAGAAGGAGATGAAGACCCTCACCGAGTGACTGATTTCTCCATGATTGATGGAACACCCCGTGGACAGGCTATATCAACTTCCCCCCGGTTGTTGGCGATTTTTCGTGGACAAGCCCTGGGCAGGGAACCTTTTTATAGAAAGTTCACGCCCATTGCGCCCACCCATGACCCTGCTCCGCACCATCGCCCTGGCAGCCCTCGGAGGCCTCCTCATCGCCACCTCCGTCCTCGGCTAATTAAAGAAAAAAGAAAAGACGTGGAGCCATGTCCGCCCCCATCTCCAAAGCGGCGTGGATTCTTCCCCTCCTCGCGGGCCTTCTCGCCATCGGGGCGGGCCTCTACCTCCTCGCCCAGCCCGACGGCCTCGCCATCCCCGCCCACGCCAACTACCTCCACATGACGAGCGCCCAACTGCGGGCCTCCAACCCCGTCATGCTCGACTTCATCACCCAGGAGGTCCGCCTCATCGGGGTCCTCCTCGCGGGGACGGGGTTCCTCGCCGCCGCAGTCTCCTGGGGGGGCCTCCGCCGGGGACAGCGGTGGGCCTGGTACGCCCTCGCCGGCTCCACCCTCGCCTCCCTCGGGACCGTCCTGGTGTGCACCGGCCACCACCCCATCACCGACGAGGGATTCCTCGGGCTCGCCGTCATCGCCGCACTGCAGGCCCTGGGACTCCTCCTGGGCACATCCGCCCTCCGGGGGGCCCCCGCGTCGCCTGGGACCTAACCCGACTTTCCAGGGGGGCCCTCAATCATCTGCCGGAGACCCGCCGGCAGGGGGACGGGCCTCCATGTCCCCGGGTTCAGCGCCACGTTGGTGACCTTCCCCGTCACGCAGACCACCCCGTCCTTCTTCCGCTTGAGTTCGAAGCCGAAGGTGAGGCTGGTGTTCCCCATCCGCTCCACGAAAATCCGGCAGAGGAGCACGTCGCTGAGGCGGATGGGGGCATGGAACTCCGCCGAGGCCGCGACGCGGGGGAAGCCGGTGCGGAACCGGGCGGCCATCTGGTTGTAGTTCAGGCCGTGGGCCTGGAAGAACTCCTCGATGGCAATCTCGAAATAGTGGAACACATTGGGGTAGTAGATGATTCCCGCCGGGTCCAAATCCCCCCAGCGGACGGGAATCTCCAGGGTGTGCTCGCGCATCGCTGAGGGCTCGCCATCCGCTCTCAAAAACCCTTCCCCACCCCGGCGTTCACGCGGCCTGGGGGCCGTTGCCGGAGGACTTCTTCTGCCCCTGGGAGATGAGTTCCTTCACCATACGAACATATTCGTAGGTAGGTTGTTCCATGGGGTGGGGCAAAGTATTTTTCCGGGGTCCCCCGCGGGTTCCCATGGGGAGAGTCGTGGCCAAGAAGAACCAGAGTGTCTCCGGGGTCCTGTCGGAGCTGAAGTCCATCCCCTTCCACCCCCACCTCCACCGGGCCCGTCTCCCCTGGTTCTACCTGGGGATGCGGGACGCCCTCCCCACCCTCTTCAACGCCTACCCGCAGACCGCCGGCCTCGTCTACCCCTACCCGCGCCCCTTCCGCTGGGTCACATTCGAATCCGGGGACGGGACCCCCCTCTCCGCCCAGATGGCCCTCCAGCCCCGGCCCGCCCCCGGGCTGGTCCTGGTCCACGGCCTCTTCGGGTGCAAGAACCAGGGCTACATCATGGACTCGGCTCTCGCCGCCTACTTCAAGTGGGGCTTCAGCGTCATCGCCCTCGACCTCCGCAGTTTCGGCAAGACCCGGGCCCTCACCGACGCCATGTCCACCGGGGGGTGGAAGGAGGCCGAGGATGTCCTCGCCGCCGCCCGCCACCTCCGGGAGGCCGACGGGGTCACCAGCGTGGGGGCCATGGGATTCAGCCTGGGGGCGGGCTCCTCCTCCAAGGCCGCCTCCATCGCCCGCCCCGGCGAACTCGACGGCGGGGTCCTCTGCTGGAACGGCTACGCCGACGGCCGCGAGGCCCTCCGCCACATCGACACCATGCCCCCCCTCGACTCCGAGTTCTTCGTCCCCTACCTGGGATTCAAGACCATGCTCCTCTGGTTCCTCCGCTGGCGCTACTGGTCCTTCCGCCAATACCTCCGCGACTCCGCCCGCACCTACGACGTGGACGTGGACACCATGTACCGCGAGGCCAGCCCCAAACTCTTCCTCCCCCATGCCCGCACTCCCACCCTCCTCGTCCACTCCGTTGACGACTCCATCGTCCCCGTCCGCCACGCCTACGAGAACCACAAGGCCGCCCGCCACAACCCCCATGTCGGCGTCTGGGTCCTCCCCACCGGAGGCCACTGCGCCTACGAGGCCATGGACCCCCAATGGTACATGGAGGTCATCCGCCGATGGTTCACCCACTGGGCGGCGAAATGAACACCCGCCAACCCCCGGAAGATGGAGGGAATTCCACGCGTCTCATGGATTACTTTCACCCTGCTCCCGGCAATCCCTTAACCCCTCCCGGCGGATAGGGGAGTGCGGTGATATCCAATGACTGAAACCAAATCCATCGAGGACCTCCCCGGGGTCGGCCACAGCGTGGCCGAGAAACTCCGGGAAGCGGGGTTCCACAACATTGAGGCTGTCGCGGTGGCGTCCCCCGGAGACCTGGCGGGCGTCATCGACGGCATCGGCGAATCCACCGCGGCCAAAATCATCGCGGCGGCCCGGCAGGCGGCCAACGTCGGCGGCTTCGAGACCGGCTCCCAGATTCTGGAGCGGCGCAAACTGGTGGGCAAGCTCACCACCGGCTCCTCCTCCCTGGACGAGCTCCTCGGCGGGGGCGTCGAGACCCAGGCCATCACCGAGTTCTACGGCGAGTTTGGCTCCGGCAAGACCCAGATGGCCCTCCAGTTGGCGGTCAACGCCCAGCTCCCCAAGTCCAAGCAGGGGTTCGAGGGCTCCGTCATCTGGATTGACTCGGAGAACACCTTCCGCCCCGAGCGGTTCGTCCAGATTGCCGAGGCCCGCAACCTGGAGCCCGACGAGGTCCTCCAGAACCTCCACGTGGCCCGGGCCCTCAACGCCAACCACCAGATTCTCCTCGTCGAGAAATCCCTGGAGAAGGCCCAGGAGCTCCGGGAGACAGACCGCCCCGTGCGGCTCCTGGTGGTGGACTCCGTGACCAGCCACTTCCGCTCCGAGTTCCTCGGGCGCGGGACCCTGGCGGACCGCCAGCAGAAGCTCAACAAGCACCTCCACGACCTCATCCGGTTCTCCGACATCCACAACGCGGCCATCATGGTCACCAACCAGGTCCAGAGCCGCCCCGACGTCTTCTTCGGCGACCCCACCCGCCCCATCGGCGGCCACGTGATGGCCCACACCGCCACCTTCCGCATCTACCTGCGGAAGTCCAAGGGCGAGAAGCGCATCGCCCGCCTCGTGGACTCCCCCAGCCTCCCCGAGGGCGAAGCGGTCTTCTCCGTCTCCGAGGCAGGCATCGGGGACTGAGCCCCTTCCCGGTGGCCGGGGGCAACCCGGCCACCGCAATCTTTTTTTATCCCCGGGCCAAGGGCGCGAACAGAGTCCATGCCCGTCGTCAACACCCCCGAGTGGTACGAGGCCCTCGCCGCCGCCGTCAACCGCTCCCCCGAATACGCCGAGGCCGCCAAGGACTGGGCGGGGGACATGACCTTCGTCATCCACGGCGACGACCGCTCCCCATACACCAAGGCCGGGGAGAGCCTCTACTTCTACGTGGACCTCTACCACGGCAAGGTCCGCTCCTGGAAGAAATTGGAGCGCCTCGACGAAATCCAGGCCGCCTTCAAAATCATCGGCCCCGCCTCCGTCTGGGAGGAGGTCTTGGTGGGGATGATGGACCCCCTCCAGGCCATGCTCCAGGGGCTCATCACCCTGGAGGGGGACATCAACCGCATCATGAAGAACGTGGGTGCCGTCCAAGCCCTGGTGGACTGCCTCAACCAGGTGGAGACCCTCTGGCCCAAGGGCAAGCCCCCCTACGGGTGACCCCGCGGTATCCCGCCTCCCGGATTCGAACCGGGGACTACGCGATATCGGCGCGGAGCACCCCCATGGGGGGTGCGGTTCCGGACTACAGCCGCGCACTCTACCAGGCTGAGTTAAGGCGGGTAACCCCTTTTCTATTCCAACGCCGCCACGCCGGTGGTGGCGTTGGTAGAGAAAAGCGGTTAATCGGAAAAGAGAAAGAAAAACCGGGAAGATATAGTTTGCGGGGGGTTTCGGGAACGGGAGACGGGAAGCCAGGGGCTCCGACCGATAGGTTTACTTTCAAGTAGTATACATCTCTATAAAGTATATAAGCGGGGGTGGGAGACCCTCCATGACGGGGATGCTCGAGGAGAAACTGAAGAACCTGGGGTTGAACCACTACGAGATTCGCACCTACCTGGCGCTGCTCTCGTCCGACCGGGAGTCCCTGCAGGCCTCGGAGCTGAGCGGGGCCTCGGGGGTCCCCATGGCCCGCATCTACGACATCATGGACTCCCTGGAGAAGAAGGGCTTCGCTCGCATCGGCCTGGGGCGGCCCACCCTCTACCAGGCCCTGGCCCCGGAGGAGGCCCTGGAGAACTACCGCCGGAAGATGGAGATGGAGTTCGACCGCCGGCTCCAGGACTACGACAAGACCAAGGGGGACCTGGTGAAGGAGCTCCGCAAGAAGCGGGGGGCCCATCCGGTCTCCAAGGTCAAGGACGCATTCAGCCTCCAGGAGGGGGACGACCTCTCGGTGAGCCTGGAGCGGGTCTTCATGCGGGCCCGGAAGCGGGTCTACCTGCTGGCGGGGGGCGGGCTGAAGCCCGACTTCTACGCCCCCATGATGAAGAACCTGGCCGATGGGGTCCAGGCCCGGGTCCTCGTCTCCCCGGGAGCCGGGGCCAAGGGCGCGGGGGTCCGCGAATTGGCCCGGGAGCCCCCGGTGAGTTTCTGCGTGGCCGACGAGGAGATTCTCCTCCTCAACGGGGCCGTGGGGGAGGCGGGTCTCTCCGGGAGCGGCGTCTGGAGCAACAGCCGCTCCCTGGTGGAGATGGCCGCCTGGACCTTCGAGCAACTCTGGTCCCAGGGGGGAATGCCGTCGGCCGATGGCCGACGGCGGCCAACCACGGCTGGAGAACGCGGATGAGGGTCATCAGCGTGGTCTCCGGCAAGGGGGGCGTGGGGAAGACCACCACCGTGGCCAACCTCGGGTGTGCCCTCGCCGCCTTCGAGGGGAAGCGCACCATCGCCGTGGACGCCAACTTCACCACCCCCAACCTGGGCTACCACCTCGGGGTCTACTCCCCCCATCCCACCCTCCCCGACGTCCTGGCGGGAAAGGCTCCGGCGGGGTCCGCCGTCCACGTCCACCCCGGGGGCCTCCACGTGCTCCCCGGCTCCCTCCCCGCCCCCGGGGTCCGCCTCACCCCGGAGAACCTGGAGGGGCTCCTCGACCAGCTCCAGGGCTATGAGTATCTCCTCTTCGACTGTCCCCCGGGCATCGAGGCGGGGGTGGAGCCCCTCCTGCGGGCCAGCGACGAGATTCTCACTGTCACCAACCCCGACCTCCCCGCCGTGGCCGACGCCATCGTCACCCTCAAGTGCGCCGAGCGCCTCGGCGTCCCCACCCGCCGCATCGAACTCAACCGGGCCCGCCGCGAGCGATATGCCCTTCCCAGGGGGGAGGTGGAGCGCCTCTGCGAGGCCCCCGTGGCCCTCGTCGTGCCGGAGAGCCGCGAGGTCCCCCGCTCCATCGCCCTCGGCCGCCCCGCGGTCCTCTCCAGCCCCCACTCGCCCCCGGCCCTCGCCTTCCGCCGCCTCGCCGCCGAATTCACCGGGAGCCCATTCCATCCCCCCCTGGCGGGGCGCCTCGCCTGGCTCCTCGGCGTCCGCCGCCTCCGCGGGGCCCCCCTGGACCCCGCCGGCTGGCAGCAGAAGGTCGAGCCCCTGCGCCGCCGCGTGGCCGAGACCACCCGCGCCGCCCGCCGCGACGAACTCGAACGGCTCCTCGCCGCCCTCGACACCCAATTCGAGAAGGGGTTCCTCCCCGAGAAGACCTACCGCGAACTCCGGCGGGTGAACGAGAGGAAACTCCGGGACCTCGCCTGACCCGCCGGCTCAGGTAGGAGAGGCATCCGGGCGCTGCCGCGTCTCCGGCCGCTCCCGCCCCCGCCCCTTCTCCTCGGCCTCCAGTTTGCGCAGAGTGAGCACCTGCTCGTTGACCCGCTCCAGCAACTGCTCCAGCCGCCGCACCTTCCCGATGATCTCGGAGTCAATCTGGGAGAGCCCCTTGACATAGTCCTCCTGGCTCTTCCCCAGGCCGCCGAACCGCTTCTCCACATCCTTCTGGATGTCCGCGAGTTCCTCGGTCCGCATCTCCCTCCGCAGGTCCACCAGGTCGCTCTTCTTGGCCACCGTCTCCAGGAGGGCCCGCAGGTGCTTGACCTCCTGCCAGAGCTCCTTCATCTCCTCGCTGGGGAACTTCGCCTTGTCCAGCCGCTCCTCCAGGTGGAGGCGGGCCTCGGCGAACTGCTCCTGGGTCACCAGGGTGGTCACCGTCTCCCGGACCTTCCGGAGCTCCATCTCGTGGTCCCGCATCCGCTCGAAGAAGCGCTCCATCTTCCGCATCTTCTGGATGATTTCCCCGTCAATCTGGCTCAGCCGCTGGACCTGCTCCCGGGCGGCCTCGTCCACCACCCCGAGGCGCTTCTCCACCTCGTTGCGGAGCCCGGTCTCCATCATGTGGAGCCTCTGCTCCACGTCCTCGCGCTTCAGGTAGGACGACTGGAGGGTCTCCTGCACCCCTTTCAGCCCCTTCTCCAATGTGTCCACCTTCCCCAGGGCGCTCTCGAAGCGGGTGACGGTCTCGATTTCCGACTCCACCTCGGCGAGGCGCTGGAGGCTCTCCTCCAGCGACATCTCCGCTCCGGCCGGCTCCGGGGAGGGGGGCCTCTTCTCCTCCATATGTGGAGACGTAACCCCGCGGAATCAAATACTTTCCAGTCGGCCTACAGCGATTCTGTAATCCGGGGGAGGACATCCCCGATTTTCCCGTGGATGACCACCTCCGCCAGCCAGTCCTTCTCCGTGGCCTCGGCGTTGATGAGGATGACATGGCCCCCGTGTTCCGCCACCACGTCGGGGAGGCCCGCGGCCGGGTGGACCGCGAGGCTGGAGCCCAGGACCAGCATGAGGTCTGCCCTCTGGCACTCGGCCATGGCCTCCTCCAGCACCTCGCGGGGCAGGAGTTCCCCGAAGAGAACGGTGTCCGACTTGATGAGCCCCTCGCACTTCGGGCAGAGCGGGGGGTTCTCCCCGCGCCGGACCCGCTCCAGCACGTCCGGGGTCTGGAACTTCATCCCGCACTCCAGGCAATGGGAGGTCCGGGTGGTCCCGTGGAGCTCAAGGACCCGCGTCGAGCCCGCCTGCTGGTGGAGGCCGTCCACATTCTGGGTGATGACCGCCCGCAGTTTCCCCTTCCGCTCCAAATCCGCCAGGGCCCGGTGGCCCGCGTTGGGGGCGGCCCCGGTGAACTTGCGCTCGGCGGCGAACCTCCAGTGCTCCGCCGGGTTCCTCTGGAAGAATTCGATGCTCGCCACCTTCATGGCGTCCACCTGCTTCCAGAGCCCCTGGGGGCCCCGGAAGTCGGGGATGCCGCTCTCCGTCGAGATGCCCGCCCCCGTGAGGGCCACCCCGCGGCGGCTCTCCCGCAACAGCGCCACGGCGGCCCGGATGGACTCCTCGAGTTCCTCCATCTTTTTTCCTCACTCCACAGATAGATAAAATTGGGTGAACCAGACCGTGATGAGGGTGGTGAAGACCACCGAGCCCGCGAACTCCACCCCGTAGCCGACGGGGGCCAGCCGGGGGTCCAGGAGGAACGGGAGGGCCGCCAGCCCCAGGAGGATGCCCACCCCCAGGACCAGGAGCCACAGGAGGAGGATGGAGGCCAAGCGGCGCCGGAAGAGCCCCAGCCCCTCCCGTAGCCCCTCCCGGAGGCCCCGGTCCCCCACCCCGATGGAGAAGCGCACCATCCAGAATAGGATGCTCACCCCCAGGATGTAGAGGATGCAGGCGAGCCAGCCGAGGGCCATCCAGAGGAGCCCCCGGGGGTCCTCCCTGAGTCCCAGCGAGGGAAGCAGGAAGAGCATCCCCGGGGCCGTCAGGAGGTTGATGATGGCGTTGGAGGCAGCGAGCCTCGGGTAGAGCCTGGCCCCCCGCCGGAGGGAGACCCACACCTTCACCGGCTCTCCCCGCGAGGCCATCCCGGCGGCGGCGATGGAGGCCCCGATGAAGAGGGAGTTCACCAGTGCATAGAACCCCAGGTAGAAGGAGAACCCCTGGAGGAAGGGGGGGACCATGTCAAAGAGGAGGCCAGGGTCCACTTGGAGGAACCGGGCTGGCTCCACCTCCCGCATCATGGACTCCCCCAGCAGAAGGAAGAGGCCCCCCAGGGAGACCGCCTGCTGGAGGGCCTGGGGGACATTGACCCGGGGCTCCCGCCGCCACGCCCGGACCCCCTCCTCAACCACCCGGCCCAGCGGCTTCGACATGGCCTACGGGGAGACCGGGCCTGGCTCGCGGGGCGGATGCGTGGCGAAGGCCCGGTAGAGCCCCGTCCACCAGAGAACCGTGAGCGGCTCCACCACAAAAATGAGCAGCCCATAGTGGAACGGGAGCCAGGCGAGCCCCACCCCCGGCACCGCCCCCAGAAGATTCGAGACCAGGGTCAGCAGAAACGCCAGGCTCCCCGTGATGAGCCACACCAGGAACACCTCCATCTTGAATCTCCGAAACAATCCCACCGACCCCCGCAGGGCCCCCCGGGG
>JACQPP010000130.1 GCA_016207465.1 Methanobacteriota archaeon | reverse complement strand
CCGCGGGGGAGGGCCCCCTGGGGCCTCCAGCGGGGGTCCTCCTGGCCGGCGATGGAGAGGCGGGGGTTCTCGGGGTAGTGGAGGATGAACTGGGTGAGGTTGCGGAAGAGGGTCTCGAGGGCGGGGGCCTCGGGGGCGTAGAAGGACTCCCCTCCGGTGGCCTGGGCCATCCGGTGGAGGAGGTATCCCCCCCATCCCCTGCCGGGGTAGGTCTCCCCGGGGGGCACCCCGCTGGTGTGGCAGCCGCCGCAGCCGGGGGCCTCCAGTTGGACGGTGAAGAGTTTCGTCCCCTCGCGGCCCATCTCCCGGGCCTCCTGGAGGGACTCGTTGTCGTCGCTCGCCGAGGGGAAGGTGCCCCCGGTCTGGCTGATGCCGTCGGTGAGGAGGATGGCCCCCCGGCGCTCTCCGGGGTAGTCCTGGAGGAGGCGGCGGGCCTCCCGGAGGGCGGGGGAGATGCGGGTCTCGGAGACGGATGCCCCCACGCTCTCCACGGCCCGGCGGACGCTGTCCCTCTCCTCGGGGGTGTCGAGGAGGCGGAGGGGGCTCCACAGCCGGGCCTCCCGGTGGAACTCCACGACCCCGATGCGGTCGTAGGGGGAGGCCCGCTCGATGAAGTCGAGGGAGACATTTTTGCGGACTCCGGTGGGGTCGAGGGGAATCATGGAGGTGGAGCCGTCGAGGAGGAGGACCAGGTTCCACCGGTTGGAGGTCTCGGCGGGGTCCCCGCGGGCGTCGAGGGCGGCCCTCTGGACCCGGGCCCCGCGGGGGAGTTCCACCTCCACCCGCCCCCCGTTCCCGCTGATGTTGATGTCGGCGGTGGCTCCTCCCTGGGCGAATCTCTGGAGGCGGAGGGTCTTTCCCCCTCCCCCCATGGCGGGGGCGGGGAGGCCGAGGTCGGCCCCGGAGATGCGGAGGCTTCTCTCCCCGGTGAGGGTGTCCCCCTGGGTCTCCGCCTGGAGTCGGCGGGTTCCCCCTCCCCGGAGGACGGGGGCCCCCCCGGGGGCCTGGAGGGGGAGGCAGAGTCCCCAGGGGAGCCTGCGGGTTGCCCCGCCGTGGAGGCGGTAGAGGAGTTCCCCGGGGGCCCCCTGGGAGTTGTTGGAGAGTGTTCCATCCCCGTCGGGGTCGGGGTCCACCCCGAGGGCCACCCACTCCACCCCGTCGGGGAGGCGGAGTTCCAGGGTGCGGCGGCTCCCCTCGCCGGCGGCGGCGAGGCTCCGGAGTTCGCCGCCGAGGCGTCCGAGTTCCCGCTCCACCTCGACCTGCTGGGTGTCGGCGCGGAGCCCGAGGAGGCCGTAGCCGGCGACCCCGGCGGCGAAGGCCGCCAGGAGGGCATAGGCCACCAGCCGGAGAGGGAGGGTCTCCACCATCTCCGGTCTCACCTCCGGGTGATGAGGTGGTATCCGGGGAGCCTCTCGATTCGCCCCCGGTGGGTGTGGAAGAACCCCTCCTCCTGCCGGAGGGGGTCCACGACAAGGGCCAGGTGCCACGCCTCGGGGAAGAAGTGGCGGTGGAGGAACTGGTCCCTCTCGGAGAGGAAGATGCCGTAGCGGGGGTGGGAGTGGTACCAGCCCACGATTCTCAGGGTGGGGTGGCGGGTCTCCATCTCGCGGCTCGCCTCCCTCCAGGTGTCCTCGGTGAAGATGACGCGGGCCGCCTCCCCCACGGTGTGCTTGGCGGGGAGGGCCTCCACCAGCCGCACGTGGATGCGGCCCTGGTGGACCCGGGCCTCCCCCGCCAGGACGCCCCCCTGCTCGGCGGTGGTGTCGTGGGCGGCGTGGTCCCGGGCCCCTTGGAGAGCCGTCTCCTCCGCGTAGAGGGCGAGGTGGGCCCTCCGGGGGTCCCCCCGGGGCTCCACCCGGACCCCCGGGCCGCTCTCCGGGGGTGGCCCGGGGGAGAGGGGCTCCGGGGGGCTCTCCCGGATGTGGACCTCCGTCTCCTCCGGCGTTCTGGTCATCCGCCGCGTCTCACCGCCTTGACCGCCGCGGGGTCCTTGTAGTCCCGGAGGCAGGCGGAGGGTGGCGGTTTTATCTCGAGGGAGAGGTATTCCTCGTCCCCCTGGAAGCGGGCCCCGGAGCCGGAGGTGGCTGTCGCCTGTCCCAGGCGGTCGGTGACCCCGGTGGCCCCGGTCCCCAGGCCTCCGATGATGACGGTGGCCTTTTCCACCGGGTTTCCCCCGCTCTCGCGCACTTGGACTCGGAGAGTGTAGCGGGAGCCCTCCGAGAGGAGGAGGCTGGTGGGGCTCGCGGTGGCCTGGGTCCCCCGGGGGGCGATGCACCCGTAGCTCTGGAGGCCGCTGAGGAGGACGCCGAGGGCCGCGATGCCCACGATGGTCATCACGGTGAGTTTCAGCGGGAGGCCGACGACACCCCGGGTGTCCCCCCTCATGGTGGAAGAGGACCGCTATACCTTTCGCACGGTGATGGCGGACTTGTCGTCGAACTCCTTGAAGCCGCTGGCGGTGCAGAGGAGGCTGAGCTTGCCGTCGTCCTGGCCGCCGGGGAGGGTGAGGGAGCCCTGGAGGCTCGCCACCCCGGTGGCCCCGGTGGTGCCGCTGGCGCTGGCCCCGAGGCCCCCGGTGAGGCAGGTGGCCTTGTTGACGGGGCCCCCCTTGGCGTCGGTGACGCTCACGGAGAGGGTGAAGGAGTTGGCCCCATACTGGTTCACGCGCACCACGGCCCCCTCGACGGAGCCCCCGGTGGAGGAGGCGGAGGTGACGGTGGCCGTGAGGCTCGGCGGGATGGCGGGGCGGCCCCCCAGGATGGCGAGGATGGCCGCCATGGCCGCCAGGGCGATGACCAGCAGAACCACCAGATTTATCGGAAGTTCGATGGCGGAGTCCTCGCGGGTAAATCTGTTCGCTTTCATGGGTTGGGGATAAGCAATCTACCGGGGGCTTAAAAAAGTTCCCCCACCCCCGGGGGGGTCCTACTGCTCCAGTTCACCCATGACCCCGGTTTCGAGGACGAGGTCGGATTTGGGCCTGGCCACGCAGGTGAGGCAGTAGCCCTGCCTCTTCTGGTCGTCGGTGATGGCGAGGGCCTCCAGTTGCTCCACCTCTCCGGAGCGGAGTTTTCCCGCGCAGGTGGTGCAGGCCCCCTCCCGGCAGTTGAAGTCGAGTTTGATTCCCTCCTTCTCGCAGGCGGAGAGGAGGTTCTCCTCTTCGCCCACCTCGATGGTCTTCCCCTCGAAGACCAACTCCACCCTGTATTTTCTGCCCATGGGGGTCTCACCGCGGAGTTTTATCGCATCTCCATGAGAAAAGTATTCCCTGTGCCGGTTTTACTGGCGTCACTCGACCCCGTGGCGCATGGCGAGGAGGACCGCCTCGTCCTTGGTCTTGCGGTGGGCCCGCATGAAGTGGTGGACCGCCTCCTCGTGCTTGTCCCAGGTGGTGGTGGTCTTCCGGATGGGCTTCCGGCAGAGTTCGCAGAGGGGGTAGGGGGCCAGGTGGGGCGTGGCCTCCTGGGGAAGCCGGTCGGTCATCGCGGGAAAGGTAAGAAGAGGGCCCGTATATAAATCCACCCGCGGCGAGGGGTGGGCATATGGGCCATCCGGAACTCGACATGGGGATTCGCCGCCTGCGGGCCGAGGTCGAGGAGGCCCCGGCCTACAGGCGCATCCGGGAGCGTGGGGACTACACCCTGGATGTCCTCTGGCTCCGCGGCAGGTTCGTCGCCCGATTCCAGAAGACCCTCTCCGCCTCCCCCCGGGGGGGCGAGGCCGCCGTGCGGCTCATCCACCTCCTCCGCGAGCCCCAGGACTGTCTCGTGCGGGCGGTGACCACCTACGATGAGTTCTCGGGCCGCACCCACCGGGAGGGGGACCTGGTGGAGGCGAGGGCGGCCACCGTGGCCGAGGCCATGGAGAAAATCGAGAGGATGATGGAGACCTACCGCTACTCGGGGGTCTGATTACCACTCCGCCGCGTGGTCGGGGTCTATCCGGATTATCGGAGCCTCACCTTCCTTGAACGTCAAATCCGGCCTCTTGTACTGGGGGAACTTCTTGTAGAGCATCCCGCGGATTCTGCGGTATTCCTCCCCCCGGTGGAGCACGGTGGCTCTCCCCTGCACCATGACCCCCCGGGAGCCCCGGGTGAAGGTGTCGAAGACGATGGCCACATGGGGGTTTTTCTCGGTGTTGCCGAGTTTCCTGGTCTTGTAGTCGGTGACGAAGTAGATGGCCCTGTTCTCCGGGTCCCATACGGGGCAGATGGGGACCACGTGGGGCCGGTCCTGGTGGGCGGTGGCGTAGCGGGCCACCTTCTGGGAGTCAATGAACTTCGCCTGGCCGGGGGAAAGTTTCTTCATCCTCCCTCCGGAGTCTTGGGCGGCGGTTCTTAAAGTCTATGGCGAAGCCGAGGCTGGCCATTGTGGGGGCGGGGATTGGGGGATGCGCCCTGGGGGCCCTCCTGGCGCGGGGCCTCGATGTGTCCATCTTCGAGAAGAACAGCCTCGTCGGGGGCCGCTGCACCAGTTACGTGAAGCAGGGGTTCCACGTGGACGTGGGGGTCCACCTCTTCGCGGAGGGGGCGAAGGGGCCCCACGGGGAGGTGTGCCGGCGGATGGGACGCCCCGACGCCATCCGATGGGTGCTCTGCCGCGACCCTCGCCCCCTCTTGTTCTACCAGGGCAAATCCCACACCTACTCGCGGGAGACCATGATGGACCTCGTCCCCAAGGCGGAGAGAAACAGCGTGTTCAACCTCTTCGGGGCCATGCTGACCATGAAGGAGCCCGACATCGGGAAGTGGGACCATGTGACATTGACAGAATTCGCCAACCAATATACGCGGGACCCCACCATCCACACCCTCCTGGCGGGCATCTGCGGCCAGTATTTCGTGATTCCGCCTCCGATGACCAGCGCGGGGGAGTTCATCCGCAGTTTCAAGGCCGTGGTGTCCAAGCGGGCCTCGGCCTACCCGATGGGCGGGGAGATTGCGATTCCCCGGGCCTACTGCGGGGCGGTGGAGGAAGCCGGGGGAACAGTGAAGACCTCCACCCCGGTGAAACGCATCCTCATCGAGGACGGGCGGGCCGCGGGGGTCGAACTGCACGATGGGAAACAGGTGATGTCCGACGCGGTGGCCGTCAACTCCGACCTCAAGGAGGGGGTGGTGAAACTGGTGGGGGAAAGGCACCTCCCCCGCGACTACGTCGAGTCGGTCAAGAAACTCAAATACGCGCTCTACGTCTATGCCATCAAGGTGGCCCTCGACGCAAAACTGACAGACCAGAAACTCATCTTGAGCATCCCCGGCTCCATCGAGGAGATGGGGGACTACCTCAAGACCCTGGAGAAAGGAGGGGTCCCCGATGACGTGGGGGGGATGCTGATGGTCCCCTCCAACTTCGACCCCGGACTGGCCCCCCCGGGAAAACAGATGATACTCTTCGGCACCGCCTGCCTGCGGCGGGGCAACTGGGAGAAATGGAGGCAGGCCTGCCTCGACTCCCTGGAGCGGGTGGTCCCCGGAGTCAAGAAGCACACGGTCTTCTGCGAGACCACCAGCCCCGAGGACATCAACCAGTGGACCGGAGAGGACGGCAACGTCATCGGCGTGGCCCAGAGCCCCGACCAGGTCGCCGACCGGAGGCCCCGCCAGGAGAGCCCCATCCCCGGCCTCTATTTCGTGGGGGCGGAGACAGGGGGCTGGGGGGTGGGCACCGAGCTGGCCGCCCGGAGCGCGCTGGAGTTGGAGCCGGTGCTGCGGAAGGCGCTCGGCGGCGGATAGAATCCGCAGATGACGCAGATTGCGCAGATGAATGAAAAATGCCATCTGCGATATCTGCGTAATCTGTGGATACCGTTGCTTCAGACTCCGCCCCTTCCCATCCTCTGGCGGAAGCCGAGTTCGCGGAGGCTCCGGGCGCGGGCGGTGCGCCTCTGGGTGATGATGCGCTGGCGGACCAGGAGGGAGCCGGCCACCCCTACTGCCGCCAGTCCCCCGATGAGGGGGAGGTTGACTCCTTGGACCTGGACCACTTGGTCGAGGGAGAGGTCCTCGGCGGCGTAGGAGAGGCGGAAGGTTACCACCTGGGGGCCGGGGGGGCTGTCCGGGGGGGCGGTGAGGGCGAAGCGGAAGGTCTGCTGGCCCGGGGGGACCTCGCGTCGGACTTCCAGGGGCTCCACCCTCCATCGGAGGGGGGCTTCGAGTCCGGCGAGGAGTTCGACGCTCCGGGTGTCGAGGTTCTGGAGTTCGATGACCGCCTCCCCGGGGATGCCCGGGGTGAGGGGGCCCACCTGGGTCTTCTCCACCCGGAGTTTGGGGGGCTCGTAGGTGTAGTAGACGTTGAGGGCCTTGAGGGGGAAGTAGACATAGGGGGTGTATTCCCCGAGGACCCGGGGGGCCTCGTAGGTGATGGCGCGGGTCTCCCCGGGGGAGAGGTCCCGCAGGATGTAGCGCACCTGCACCGGGGCCCGCTGGAGAATGCGGTCGGGGCGCACGGCGAACCGCACCTCCTCCGGGGTGCGGGCGAGCTCGGGGGGAATCTGCTCCACCACCTCCACCCGGCGGGCCTCCCGCGGGGCGTTCTGCACCTCCAGTGCCACCCGCGAGACCCCGCTCTCCCGGTCCAGCTCGATGCGGCGCAGGACCACCGGCTTGTCGAAGGAGGGGGGATAGGCGCGCACCCGGAAGAGGAAGAGGGTCTCCCCGGTCCCCTGGGGGGAGGGGAGGAGGAGGCGGGCTCGGTGGTCCATCCCCTGGGCGTCCAGGGGGACCTGGAACCGCAGTTCCACCTCCCGCCGGGCCCCGGGCTCCAGGACGAAGTCCGGGGGGACGATGGAGGCGGGGAACGGCAGCCCCTCGACCCGCGCCCCGGAGACCGCGAGGGGGGTGGGGAGGTTTCCCCGGAGGACCAGGCGGAGGGAGACCGTCTGGTTGGGGCGGGCCTCCACCAGAACGGGGGCCTGGGAGAAGCGCACGATGGTCTCCGGCGGAGGGGTGAGCCGGGGGGCCGGGGGGAGCGCGGCCACCGGTGCAGGGGGCGGGGCGCCGCCTCCTCCGCCCCCGCCTCCGGGTCCGGCGGGGGCCGCCGGTGTGGGCGTGGGGGCGGGGGTCGAGCTCCGGAGAATGCCCGCGAAGAGGGAGAAGCCGCGGACGTCGGTGGTGGTCAGGTAGATGGTGTACCCCGAGAAGCCTCCGACCTGGAAGGTGTCGTAGAACTCCCACGACTGGCTGGTCTCGTTGAAGCGGCCGATGACCGCGTTCACGGAGGTGTCGAAGAGGGCGAGGGTCGAGTTGGCGACGTAGAGTGCCATGCGGATGCCGAGAACGTCGATGTCGGAGATGTTGGTGGGCTCCACCTGGTAGTAGTAGAGGGCGGTCATGTTGGTGGGAGGGGGAGAAATCCCCGGCGGGATGCTGGTGGAGAAGTTGGAGACCGTGACCCTCTGGACGGAACTGCCGCCGAGGGGGATGGTGAAGAAGATGCCGAGGCGGGCGGAGAATTCGTCGAGGATGTCGAAGAAGGTGAGGTTGACGGTTGCGTTGGGAGGCACGGCGCTGAGGTTCTTCTCCTGGGTGGCCACCGCGACGGGGCAGGCGGAGCCGGAGAGGTTCAGGGGGATGGAGACCTTGGTTCCCTGGCAGGTGGTGGCGTTCCCCGAGGTGGGGGTGCCGAGGCCGGCGGCCTCGATGGTGTAGTTGCCCTGGGTGATGTTGCCGGTGTACCAGGTGATGGGGCTGGGGGAGCCGCTGTCGCTCAGGTTGAGTGCGATGGAGGTGGTGTTCCTCTGCTCCACCAGGCCGTCGGGGCCGGTGATGTTGATGCGGGCGTGGCCCGAGAAGGCGGCGTTTCCCCGGGTGTTCTTGAGGGACACCGAGATTTCGGCGTTCTGGCAGAGGGTGGCGTTGGCGGGGACCGAGGTGAGGTTGAAGGGCTCGGGGATGCAGGCGTCGGCCACCGGGGCCACCAGGGGGGCCCCCGCGCTCACCCCCAGGGCGGGGAGGGCCCCGGCCCAGAGCAGCACCGCCAGCGCCCACAGCCACCCGCCCCGCATGGTTTTACCACTACCAAGTAGTGATATACGTGGGGGGATAAATCTTCGCGGCCCCTTTTTTACCGTATTTCGACCTTGCGGACCATGGCCCCGGCCTCCTCGCGCTCGAGGCGCTCGAGTTCGGAGTCCACGGCGGTCTTGGCGGCCAGGAGGAGTTCCCTCTGGACCCGGCGGATGCGGGTGCGGGCCTCCTCAGGGAGCAGGTGGATTTCCCGGTCCCCCAGCAGGCGGCGGGGGTCGGGAAGCAGGCTCCCCACGGCCCCCAGGAGTTCCTCTCCGGCTCTCCAGATGTGGCTGGCGGCCTCTCGGGTGTTCATCGCTTCTTTTCACCTCCTGCGTTCTTCTTGAAGCGCACGTAAAGCCTTTTCTCCTCCTCCTTGAACTCGGCCCCGTCGAGGGGGAGCCCGAGGAGGGCGTAGGGGAGGGGGAAGAGGCGCTGGTAGGGGCCCGCCCGGATGACCAGCTCGTCCCCCGCTGTGAGCAGTTCGAGGTCCTTCTTCTGGACGAAGGGGATGTGGAGGGAGAGGAGGTGGTGGCCGTCCCGGGAGGTGACCTCGAAGGGCTTGCCCTCGTAGAAGACCCGGCTGGGGTCGTCCTCCCCGTAGACGGCGCGGGCCATGCGGCTGAGGGCATCCAGTCCCACCACCTCCCGGTTGAACATGGGGACCTGCCGGATGGGGAGGGGGTAGAAGGCGGACTTCACCTCCTCCAGGTAGCCCTGCTGGGTCTCCTTCCACTGGCGGAAGTAGGGGTCCTGGACCTCCGGGGGGAGGGCGCGGTTCACCACGATGGACTCCACCGGGTAGTTGAAGAGGTTCAGGTAGGTGAAGGCCCGCTCGGTCTCCTTGATGACCATCTTCTCCAGGTTCACCACCAGCCGGATGGTGGTGGTCTTCGGGTCGGAGAGGAGCCGCCGGGTGGCCTGGAGCCGCTCGTTGGCCCGCTCCATCTCGTCGAAGAACTCGTCCTCGGGGATGGGGGCCGAGGTGAAGAGCCCGACGGTGGGGCGCCCCACCTTGGCGAGGACCCGGCCCCGGCGGAGGAATTTCTTGGCGTAGATGCCCATCACGTCGGGCATGCTCAGCAATTGGAGGGTCTGGCCGGTGGGGGCGGTGTCCAGCACCAGCACGTCGAACTCCCCCTTCCGGTGGAACTCCTGGATGAGCCCCAGGGAGGCCGCCCCGATGAGCCCCTCCCCGGCCATCATCTCCTGGGCCAGGATGTCGTTGATTCCCCCCTGGGAGACCATCCACTCGGTGATGAACTGCATGGAGTAGCCGATGTCCTTCTCAATCTGGGCCTTGGGGTCCACCTCCATGGCATAGAGGCCCGGGCGGACCTCCCGGGGCTCGCTGGCCAGGGTGGTGTCCAGGGAGTCGGCGAGGCTGTGGGCCGGGTCGGTGGACATCACCAGGGTCCGGTGGCCCATCTCGGCGCACCGGAGGGCGGTGGAGGCCGAGCAGGAGGTCTTCCCCACGCCCCCCTTGCCCGTGAACAGGATGATGCGCATGGCCTGCCCTCACTCCGTTCGGGCGGGAGATGAAATTTTTGCCTCCCTGCGGTCCTGAACAACCTTTATGCGTTTTCCCGCGAAGCGGGAAAACGCATGGTCCAATTAATCGAGGTCGCCCTGCGGGACGCCCACCAGTCCCTCCTCGCCACCCGCCTCCGCATCGAGGACATGCTCCCCGCCTGCGGCCGGTTGGACCGCGCGGGCTTCTGGTCCCTGGAGGCCTGGGGCGGGGCCACCTTTGACTCCTGCATCCGCTTCCTCAACGAGGACCCCTGGGTGCGGCTCCGGAAGCTCAAGGAGGCCTGCCCCCGCACCCCCCTCCAGATGCTGGAGCGGGGACAGAACATCGTGGCCTACTCCAATTTCCCGGACGACGTGGTGCGCGAGTTCATCCATCTCGCCGCGAAGAACGGGTGCGACGTCTTCCGCATCTTCGACGCCCTCAACGACCTCCGCAACATGAGGACCGCCATGGAGGCCGCGAAGAAGGAGGGGAAGCACGTGCAGGCCTGCGTCTGCTACACCGTCAGCCCCGTCCACACCACCGAGCTCTACGTGAAGAAGGCCCTGGAGCTGAAGAGGATGGGGGCCCACTCCCTCTGCATCAAGGACATGGCGGGGCTCCTCAACCCCGCCGACGCCCACGAGCTCACGCGGGCCCTGAAGGAGCGGGTGAAGCTCCCCGTGGCCCTCCACACCCACTGCACCAGCGGCATGGCCATGATGTGCCACATGGAGGCCGT
>JACQPP010000133.1 GCA_016207465.1 Methanobacteriota archaeon | reverse complement strand
CGCTCCACCAGCGTCCCCCCCCGGCGAGGCGGCCCCGCCCCCGGAGCCCCGCGCGGCGAAGCCGAGGCCACCCCGGCGGAAGAGCCTCGACGACCTCTTCCCCGGGGTAAAGGCGCTGTCCGCCGCGGCCTCCGACGAGCCCGCCGAGGAACCCCGGCGCTCCTTCGGACCCACACCCGCCGAGGCGGCCCCGCCCGGCTCCGCAGAGACCCAGGCCACAGGAGTCCCCGGGCCGCCTCCGGCGGAACCCGCCTTCCCCTCATCCTCTCGCCTGGCGAACCCGCCCCCCGTTGATGCCCCGGACATCCCCATGGAGCAACTGGAGGCCAAGACCCTCCCCATGCCCCCCTCCCCGGGGAAACTGGAGAGCCGCTCGGAACTCCAGGACCTGTTCAAGGACAAAGAACGGGTGGACCACCTGGAGGAGTCCCCGGAGGCCATCCGGCAGAAGAAGCAGAGAGCCGCCGCCGGGGAACCGGAGGAGAGCCTCGGCATTGACCGACTCTGAAAAGGGATTTATGCGGGGGGCCGGATTTGAACCGACGAACCCCTTCGGGACGGAGACCTAAACCCCGCGCTTTTGACCAGGCTGAGCGACCCCCGCACAAATCCCTTTTCTATTCCGGCAGCCCCGGCCTTGGGCCGGGGCTCCGGAGGAGAAAAGGGATTTCATTCGGAAAAGAGAAAGAAAAAGAAGGCTAAATCTTTTCCCTACGCTTTCCCGTTGGCTTCTAGGTGTTTCTTGAATTCGGTGGCCTTCTCCTTGAGGGCTTCGGCGGCCCTCTGGAGGACCTCTTCGGGGGGGAGGCTGCCGTCGGTCTCGAAGGTGAAGACGAAGGCGGAGCGGTCCTCGGTGACGGTGACGCTCCCCGGTGGGCTGGCGGCCTGGATGCAGAGGTTGCAGAAGGTGCAGGCGTTTTCGTCGCGGTATTTGCCCTTCTCGGGGGCGAAGACGCGGGCGGGGCAGACCTCGGCGAGGCGCTCCCAGTTGGCGTTCTCCTTGGAGACCTTGACCCGGGGGAGGTATTTGTATCCGCAGGCCACGACAGGCTGCCAGCGGATGTGGTCGCGGCCGCAACCGACGCGGGCGAGGGCTTCGAGGACGAGTTTCTGTCCCTCCTTGAGTTTGATGATGGGGACCCGGGGGTCGGCCGGCCCGATTTTGGGGTCGCTGGAGACGAGGTCGCCGCTGGTGACGAGGCGGGGTCCCTCGACGCTGAGGGTGAGGGAGAGCTGGCAGCGGGGGCAGCCGTTTTCGCAGGTGCATTTGGAGCGGGGGACATAGGATTCGAGGTCGGTCTGGATGGGGATGAGGCCGAGGCGGAGGGCGAGTTGTTCATCGTAGAGGGCGCCGGTGTTCTCGTAGAAGTTGACCTCCTCGATGGCGAGGGTGGGGACCTCGGCCACCATGGCGCGGCGGAGGCTGTTGGCGAAGGAGAAGTGGGAGTCGCGGAGGATGAACCGGGTCTGGCCGGGGCCCTTCTCCAGGAATTGGACCTCCATGTCAGACCCTCCGTCCCCGGCGTCCCCCGGGGGGCTTGGTTCCATCGTGGGGCATGGGGGTGGCGTCCTCGATGCGGCCGATGCGGAGGCCGGCGCGGGCGAAGGCGCGGATGGCTGCCTGGGCGCCGGGGCCGGGGCTGCGCTGGTGGTGGCCCCCGGGGGCCCGGACGCGGATGTGGACGGCAGTGAACCCTTTCTCCTTCAGCTGTTCGGCGAGCTGGGCGGCCATCTGCATGGCGATGTAGGGGCTGGACTCGTCCCGCTGGGTCTTGGTGACCATTCCACCGCTGGACTTGGCGAGGGTCTCGGCGCCGGTGAGGTCGGTGATGGTGATGATGGTGTTGTTGAAGGAGGCGTAGATGTGGGCAATCGCCCACTTGATGGGCCCCTGGGGGGGCGGGGCCGGGGCGGGGGGGTTCTCGCTCATTCCCCCTCACCTCCCTCGGCTCCCCCGGGGACCGCGGCGGCGGGGGCCGCAGTCCGGGGTCGGGCGCGGATGGGGTGGAGTTCGTGGGCCACCGGGGAGTGGGGGTCGTAGGTGATGCTGGCCTCCTCTTCGCGGTCCACCAGGTAGCTGGGGACACGGACCCGGCGGCCTCCGACGGAGATGTGGCCGTGGACGATGAGCTGGCGGGCCTGGGCCATGGTGGTGGCGAGTCCCCGGCGAGTGACCTGAGTCTGGAGGCGACGTTCGAGGAAGTCGTTCGCGGTGAGCCCGAGGATGGCGTCGAGGCCCGCGCCGGGGGGAAGGAGCCCCTTGCGCTGGAGGGTGGCGGTGATTTCGCGGGACTCCCGCTCCACGGCCCCCCCGTGGGCGGCCAGGTGGGCGCGGGCGGCGCGGCGGTACTTGCGGAGCAGGGACTCAGTGCGCCAGATTTCCCGCTTGTTCGCGAGGCCGTAGGTCCGCTGGAGCTCGGTCTCCTCGGCCATGCGGAGGCTCTCCCAGGGGCGGATGGGGGTCTCGTACCGCTTGCGTGGCCGCCTCATGGTCTCACTTCTTCTCCCCGGCCGGGGCCGCGGCGGCGGGGGCCGCGGCGGCCTTGGGCTTCTCCCCCGCCTTGGCCTCCTTCAGTTTGGCGAGCATCTTCTTCCGGGTGACCCCCACCACCGCCCCCTTGCGGCCGGTGGACTTCGTCCGCTGGCCACGCACCTTGTAGCCGAAATCGTGGCGGATCCCCTTGTAGGAGCGGATGCGCTTCATCAACTCGATGTCCTCCCGGACCATGATGACCCAGTCGGTGCCCACCATCATCCGGTTCTCCCCGGTGTTCAGGTCCTTCCGCCGGTTCACCATCCACGGGGGAACCCGCCGCTCGAAGGACTCGATGGCCTTCCGGAGTTTCTCCACCTCCTCCTCGGGGAGATAGCCTATCACCTTGCCCGGGTCCACCCCCGCCAGCTGGGCGATGGCCCGCGCGCTCCGGGCCCCGATGCCCTTCACCCGCCGCAGGGCGAACTCCACCGTGCGCCTCCCGTCCAGGTCGGTGTTCACCAGCCGCACGATGTGGCGGAAGTCCTTCCCCACCTCTCCCTTCGGCACAGGCCTCGGGGCCGCCGCCTGCGGCTTCGCCGGGGGGGCCCCGGTCTTCGGCGGGGCCGACCCGCCCTTCGGTGGAGCGGGCCCGGCAGCCGGCGGAGATGGGGGGGCGTCCATTGGGACTACCATTAGCACCGAAGCGCCATATAAACGTTTACCGCAGGTTTTCCACCCGGAGCCCCCGGAGGCCCGCGGCAATCCAGTCGGCCCCCTCCAGTTCCCGGGCGGGATAGGTGTGGGCGACCCCCAGCACCCGCATCCCCGCCCCATGGGCCGCCTCGATGCCTGCCGGAGAGTCCTCCACCACCAGGCACTCCCCCGCGCGGATGGACCCGCCTCTCCGGTTCAGGAGGCGGAGGGCCTTCCGGTAGCCCGCGGGGTCCGGCTTGCCCCGCCGGACATCCTCGGCAGCCACCAGGACCTGCGCGTGGGGACGCATTCCACCGCGCCGCAGGAGCATCTCGGCCTCCGCCCGGAGTGCCCCGGTGACCACTGCCACCCTGTACCTCCGGGCGCACCTCTCCACCAGCCCCCGCGCCCCCGGGAACAGACGCAGGCGGCCCCGGATGGCCCCCGCATACAACACGGCCTTCCGCGCCACCAGCCCCTCCACCCGCGCCGGGGAGACCCTCCGCCCCCGGTCCCGCAAGACCGCCCGGAAGGCCCCCCGGTCGTCGAACCCCAGGTATTTCTCATAATACTCCCGCCGCGTCATCGTGATGCCCATCTCCCGCAGGGCCCTCTGGTACATCTCGCAGTGCAGGGGCTCGTCGTCCACCAGCACACCGTTCAGGTCGAAGAGCACCGCGCGCCAGGGGAAGGACATGGGGGTAGGGTTCGCGGGGGAGACCTAAAGAGATTATCCAACGAACAACCCTCCCATGGGTCCTGCGCCTCCCCATGTCCTCGCCCTCGGCGAGGCTCTCATTGACTTCATCGCCACCCGCCCCGGTCCCCCCGGGAAGGTGCCGGGTTTTGTGAAGATGGCCGGCGGGGCCCCGGCGAACCTCTGCGTGGGGCTGGCGCGCCTCGGGGCCCGTGCGGCGCTGGTGACCCGCGTCGGGCGCGACCCCTTCGGCGTGTTCCTCCGCGACACCCTGGCGCGGGAGGGGGTGGACACGCGCTGGGTGCGCGACTCCCCGCGGCCTACGGGGCTCGCGTTTGTGTTCCTGGGGCGCGGGGGGGAGCGCTCCTTCCACTTCTGCCGGGACAACTCGGCGGACTTCGACCTCCGCCCCGGCGACCTCCCCCGGTCCTTCCGGGGGGTGCGGGTTTTTCACTTCGGGGGTGCGGCGCTGATGTCTCCGGGTCTGCGGGAGACCCTGTGGGTGGGGCTCGCGCGGGCCCGGCGGGCCGGTTGCATCGTCTCCTTTGACCCGAACCTGCGGCCCGGCCTTGCGTACTCCGTACGCAAGTCGGTCTCTCCTTCGGAGAGACGCGATCACCCGGTCCCCCGGGGGGCCCTGCGGCGGGCGGTGGGGGGCTCGGACCTCCTGTTCGTGACGGGGGAGGAGGCCCGGGTGCTGGCTTCCCGGCGTGACTCCCGGCGCGCCGCCGAGGCGCTCCACCGGGGCTGTGCGACGGTCTGCCTGAAGCGGGGGGCCCGGGGCTCCACGGTCTATCACCGCGAGGGTGTCTTTCGGATTCCGGCGTTCCGGGTGCATCCGGTGGACACGACGGGGGCGGGGGACGGGTATGCGGCGGGCTATATCTACGGGCTGCTGCGGGGGTGGGGCCCGGGGCGGG
>JACQPP010000150.1 GCA_016207465.1 Methanobacteriota archaeon | reverse complement strand
CCCCGGGGGGCTCCCGGTCATCAGGGCCACCACCCGGTCGGCGTCCTCCTCCGCGAGGATGAGGAGGTAGTTGGCGGGCCCCGTGCCCCCCACCTGGAAGCAGATGCCCCGCACGATGGCGTCGCTCCGAATCATCTTGGCCAACTGGGGGATGGGGATGGCCGAGGTCTCCCCGGGGGCGAATTTGGGGGGCCCGGGGAGCATCTGGGCCAGGGCCTCCAGGGTCTTCCCCAGGGCCACGCTCTGGACGGTGGAGAGGGCCTCCAGGGCCTTGGCGTCCAGGGTCACTCGGGCCTCTGCGGGCGCCGGGGGCGGGCGGGCCGCCAATTCCTCGACCCTGGACTGGAGCTCCTGCACCTGCCGCTGGTGCTCCTCCCGCATCCGGGACACCTTGGCCCGCATCAGGATGTCCTCGAGGGGCTCCTCCTTCTTCCGAATCAGCATGGGACCACATCCCAAGGGGGCACCCCGCCACATAAACGTAGAGGCCCGGAGAATAGACATAGGGAACGTAGGAGGATAGTTTTTATATACCCCTCTTTATATCCCCCCTGGATGAACCGCTCCATCTCCCTCCTGGAACATGGGGTCCCGGGAAGACTCCAGGCCCCCGCGAGCCCGTCCCCCGCGGATGGGATGGAGCGGGTGGTCCGCTTCCTCAAACTTTCCCTTCCCCCCGAATTGCAGTCCCTGGTGGAGCACCAGGTGGCCAACCTGCCCCCCCTCTACTTCCGGAACCTCGACGGGAGGTCCATCGAGGAGGACTTCGGCCTCCTGCGGCGGCTGGAGGCGGAGCCCCTCATCGTCCTCCTCGCCCAGTCCGACCGGCATGCCATCCTCAAGGTGGCCATGCGGAGGAACGAGCCCCGCATCTTCCTGCGGGTCGTGGGGACCATGGCCCGCAACCGGCTGGGAATCGAGCGGGCCTCGATTTTCATCGGGCGCAGGGACAGCGCGGTCCTGGAGCACTTCTACCTCTCCAAGTCCATCCCCCCCGGGACGTTGCAGAAGGTGGCCGACGAGGTCCGGGAGGCCCTCTCCACCGGCCGCTTCCACGAGCCCGACCTGCCCCCGCCGGTGGGCCGGGGCATGTTCGTGGTCGTTGACAACCAGATTTCCCCCGCGGACACCGTGCTGGTCATCACCGCCGAGGACCAGACCGGCTTCCTCTACCGGCTCTCCCGGGTGTTCTCCGAGTCCAACTGCCGCCTGATTGACGCCAAAATCAACACCGTGAACAACAAAATCCAGGACTCCTTCCACCTGGTGAACAGCGAGGGGGGAAAACTCCGGGCCCCGCAGGAGGTGGAGGACCTCCGGCGGCAAATCTGCCAGGCCTTCGGCGTGGCCTACCAGGCCCCCCGGCAGGCCCCGGCCCCCTGAGACCCCGGTTCAGCCGGGCGTGTTCTCTTCGAGGGTGGCCACCGGTTTTCCGCACCCCGGGCATATGTCATCGGTGGCATCCACTTCCCGGCCGCAGGCGGGGCAGGCGGGGGCCATGGGCGTCCCGAAGGCGGAGTCGAGGATTTCCCCGATGGCCCGGGGGTCGAGGAGGAAGTAGAGGTGGAAGGGGACCTCCCCGCGGTGGGAGGCCACGCGGGCCTCGATGTGGAGGGTGGCGGAGGGGCCCGAGGGGAGGAGGGCCTGGAGGAGCGCCGGGGAGCCCGCGGCCACCTCCGGGGGGGCCACCGTGAGGGTGCGCCGGAGGACTCCGCTGAACGAGTTGAGGTAGGCGTGGGCGAGGATGTTGCCCACCTCCCCCAAGGCCGACTGGGCCACCGGGGAGGAGAGGTTGTCCCCCGCCTGGAGCAATCGGGCCAGCACCGCGGCCCCCGCCAGGGGGAGGAGGAGCACCGCCTTCCCCCGGACCTCCACCGTGTCGAGGACCACCATGACCCCCACCCGGTCGGGGCCCCCCAGCAGGCTCTCCAGGGGGGCCATGGGGAGGAGGTCCACCCGGCCCACCGAGATGTTCACGCTCTCGGTGGCCAGCCGCGAGAGGGAGACGGTGGCTTCGAGGCTCCCGATGTTCCCCAGGTCCACCAGGGGCTCCAGCCGGGGGTCTACCGTCGAGGGGGGCTCCATCTCATCCCCCCGTCCACGGAGGGGAAAAAGGTTCCCGCACTCGTTCGGGATTCTCAGCCGACCTGGATGGACCTGATTCGGGCCGCCAGCTGTCCGGCCACGGCGGGTCCGGCGAGGGCCTTGACGGCGAGTTCGAGTTTCTCGGCGAGGGCCCCGAGTTGGGTGGGGGCGATGGTGTCGGCGTCGGAGCCAATCTGCTTGCATCCCTTGGCTACAGCGGCCTTGGCGATGAAGTCCCCCAGGGCAGGGGCAAGGAGTTTCTCGACCTCCTGCGCCACCTTGTTTCCCATGGTCACACCAGGGCCCGGAAGACCTTGTAGAGTCTCCAGACCCCGGAGACGATGAGGGTGGAGCCGGCGATTCCGAACACGTAGGAGAGGTCGTGGGCCGTGGTGTCGGTCTCCAGGAGGGCGCTGAGGGCGAGGCTCGACCGGAGGGCCATCATGAGCGCCCCCCCCATGAAGAGGAGGCCCGCCTGGGCCACCTGTCCCCCCCGGGTGGCCATGCAGATGAGGGCGGCGACCACGGCGAGGGAGAGGAAGAGGAGCCAGTCGAGGACGCCGAGGGCAATGGTCGAGGGGGAGAGGGACACCATCCGGTCCATCTGGGCGAGGGCGGGGGAGGCCGAGAGCGCCAGCAGCAGGATGGGGCCCGCCCGGAATCCATTGGTGAGGTGTGGGCGCATACGCAGGTTCTCCGTCATATCGGGGTCTGGAACCCCATGGCCCGGACCCAGCACTTCCCGGTGGCCCCCTGGACGGCGGCCAGGATACCCATCAGGATGGCGGTGCCCCCGCCCATGCGGTAGAAGGCGGTGGGGTGGTCCAGCATCTTCCCGAAGAGGAGGCTGTCGAGCACCGGGATGTCCTTCAGGACCGGGTCCAAGGGGGTGAAGCCGATGACCGCCATGGCTCCCAGGGCGGCGAGGAGGGCTCCTCCCAGCAGGCGGGCCATCTGGCCGGTCTTGTCAATGTTCTTCTCGGGGGCGGGGGAATCGGGGGCCATGGCGGCGGCTCTCCTCGGTGACATTCTGCACTGCGGCACGGGCTCCCTAAAGGGTTCTCGACGTAGCAGACATACCGGCACATACCCTATGGACTCCTCTGTCTGCTCTCCTGCGAACGGGTCCGCTCTTCGCACTCGCGGGCAACGCTTTTAATCCGCTCCTCCCATAGGGGTCCCTGATGCCAAAGATTCTCATCGTGGACGACTCCATGTTCATGCGGACCCTGGTGAAGCGGGCGGTCAGCGAGGGGATGGGGGGGACCCCATTCGAGTTCCAGGAGGCCGGCAACGGGAACGAGGCGGTGGAGAGGTATGTGCAGTTCCGCCCGGACCTGGTGTTCATGGACATCTCCATGCCCCTGGTGAGCGGGATTGACGCGGTGAAGGAAATCCGCAACTTCGACCCCCGGGCCCGGGTGGTGATGGTCACCGCGGTGAACCAGGAGGCCATGGTGGCCGACGCGGTGGCCGCCGGGGCCGCGGATTTCGTGGTGAAGCCGTTCAAGCCCGAGCAGCTGGTCGCGGTGGTCAAGAAGCACATCGGCCTGTGAGCCAGGACACTCTTTTATAGTTAAACGGTTAAACTATGGCTTGGAACTGCCATGGCCGGAGTCATCGAGTCCAAGACCACGAAAATCGGAAACTCCCTCTGGGTCCTGATTCCCCGCGAGGTCGTGGAGGAGAGGGGAATCGGGGAGGGGCAGCCCATCCGGATTGCCATCCTGGACAAGGAGCGCGAGAAGGTCATCGAGGAGACCTTTGGAATGTTCCGGGGCTCCAGGGGCTTCCGGAGGCGGGACCATCTCGACCGGAAACTGTGATGTTTCTTGACACGAGCGCCGTCATCGAACACTTCGTAGGCTCCGCCAAGGGCGAAAGGGTCGCCGATACGCTGCGGGGGGAGCCATGTGTTGTCTCGATTCTGACCATGGCCGAGGTCAAAACCTGGTGCCTGCGGAGCGGGAGGGACTATGGGACTTTCGCGGAAAGGATGGACCGGATGGCCTCCGTCGTCGGCCTCACCAGGGCCATCTGCGAGTCGGGGGCCGAGGTTGCCCACGAGGCGCGAAAGACGAGGAGGGGCTTCGGGCTCATGGATGGGCTCATCCTGGCGAGCGCGAGGAGTCTCGGGCAGAGGCTGATGACGGCAGACGCCCATTTCCGGGGGATGGACAGCGTGGAGATGCTGTGACATGGCCGAGTCCCTCGGGCTGTCGCCGCAGCAGTTGAACGTCCTCAAGGCCATCCAGTTGCTCTGCGCGCGGGACACCGCCCGGGACCTGGCCGGTGTCTTCGCGGAGAAGGTGGAGTTCGAGGTGCTGGACACCGAGGTGGTCCCCCTCTCGCTGATTCCCCGGCTGGTGCGGGCAGAGGAGAGGGTGCACGCCCTGGCCTTCCACATCGGGGGGGACGCACTGGGGCATTATCTGGTGCTGGTGCTGGAGAGCCACCGGAAGCCCCTGCTGGAGATGATGGCGGGGGTCCCCCTGGAGACGCTCCCGGATGAGCAGCGGCGGGCAATGTTCAAGGAACTCGGCAACCTGCTCTGCGCGGGGAACTTCAACCACCTGGTGAAGTACACCCCTATCCGGCTGGCCCCCTCCTCGCCCCTGCGGGTGGAGGAGGCCATGGGGGATGTGCTCAATTTCCTGGTGGCCGGGGCCCGGGCGTGGCAGGGGGAGATTGCCGCGGCCACCATCCTCCGCATCCGGGGCCCCGGGGCCCAGGCGGAGTGCATCCTCTTCCTCATCCCGGGGCGCAAGATGGTGGAACTGCTGGTAAAATAGTTACAGTCCGAGTGGCGGAGGCCCGTTTTAAGCGGTTTTCACAAGGAGTATTCCCGTTTCCGGGGCTGGAGAAAGTTTTTGAATACCTTCTGTCCGGGTGGCTATGAGGGGATGCCGGATGAATGAGGAGATGGAGGCGCGTCTGCGCCTGGAGAAGCACTACCGCTGGCTGCGGGAGAATCAGCCCAACGCTTATCAGGAGAAGCTCTTCAGCCGCTTGACTGGCGGGGGTCCTCCTCCGGGGGAGCGGGAGCCCACCCTGGAGGAGTTGGAGGCGCGGGGGGAGCGGGTGTTTGAGAGGCTCTCCCAGGTCTCCCTCGCGCGGTTCGAGGAGGGGGTGCGGGGGTATCTCCAGTCGCGGGAGGGGCGCATGGACCTGGAGGGGTTCGGGCGGCTGGCCCGGCAGAAGGGGGAGCTCAAGGCCTTTGTGCGGGGCTCCCTGGCCCTGCGGCTCTTGGACCGGCTGAGCATTGATGAGAGCCGGGAGGTCTACCGCACGCTCCTCAAGTACCGCATGCTGGACCCCGAGTTGCGGGCGGCCTCCAACTATTTCATCGCGGGCTCGCGGTGACCTTCCTGGCCTTCTCCGGCAGTCCATCCGCGGGTCCGGCGAAGGCCTGCTTGGTGAGGAAGTCCACCTGGTCCTGGAGGGCCTCGTATTTCCAGCGGGGGACTGTCTCCTCGCGGAGGGTCTTCTGGAGGGCGTGGCGCTCTCGGAGCTCCATCTCGTAGCGCCACTTGGATACGGTCTCCGCGGCGGTCTTCTCCCGGAGCTCGTCGAGTTGGGCCTCCGCGTGGCGGAGTTCGTCGCGGGGGACCACGTGCTCCTCCATGAGCCAGCGGAAGACCCGGGCGAGGGCCTCCCGGTTCTCCCGGGTGAGCTGGGCCGTCAGTTCGGGGGGGAGGCGTCCCTCGCGGGCGTTCCGCAGGAACCCATCGAGGGCGTCGAGAAAATCGGGTCCGGTGACCTCCGGGGAGAGGAGGCCCCAGAGGAGGCGGGCGGGTTCCACCACCTCGGAGAGGGTGCGCCGTTGCTCCGCCAGGCGCCCGATTTCCTGCTCCAGGGCCTCCCGGCGCCTCTGGAGGTCGAGGATGACGTCGTTGAGCTCGTGGACCTTCTGGAGGATGTCTGCCAGCTCCCCCGCCTTCTCCCCCTTGACTTTGGCATCCATCTCGTGGAGTTCCCGCTCCACCTCGGCCTTGGCCCGGGCCACGTCCTTCAGTTTGCCGAAGACCGCGTCGTAGGACTCGGATTCCATCGCCGGGGTCTTCAGGTCTGCCACCCCCGACTTGGCGAGGCGCAGGGCCTCCTCGAGGCGCCGCCTCTGCTCCGCCAGCCCCAGGAGTTCCCGCTCCTTCCCATGGGCCTCCAATCGCTTCGCCTCCACCTCCACGGTGAGTCTGCCCTTCTCCTCATCGAGCCTCGCCAGCTGGGCCTCGCGCTCCCGCAGGGCGCTCCCGGCGGCCTCCTTGCGCCGGGTGAGTTCCACCAGGCTCCCCTCCAGCCCGTGGACCTCCAGCAGGGTGTCCGACAGCAGGACCGTGAGCCTCTCGGGCCCCACCCCCTGCCGGCGGAGCCTCTCCGCCTCCCGGGCCAAGCTCCGCATCAGGGAGGCCAAATCCGGCGGCCTCTCCCGGGGGTCCCCGGGCTCCTCCGGCGGGGGCGGGTTGAGGATGGCCAGGGATTTGACCACCGTGGTGAACCCCGCGGGGTCGAGGCGGAGTTCCCGGAGGGCCTCCACCGCCTGCCGGACCCGCCGCAGGTCCTTCAGGCCGAAGCCGCCCCGCCGCATATCCTCCAGGAGGTCGAGGGCCGCCTGGAAGGCCTCCGGGTCGGCCCCTGGCTGCTTCCGCAGGCGCTCGGCGGCCTCCAGGGCCCCGCGGAACAGGGGGTCGCTGGCCTCCGGGAGCCTCTGGAGGCGCCGGAGGGTCTCCGGTTTCACCTCCCGCGCCACCCCCGCCAGGCGGGCGATGTCCCCCGGGGTGAGCCCCAGGGCCTCCAGCTCCTTCTTGCCTTGGACGTAGGCCACCGCCGCCTTCACCTCTGTCTCTCTCTTCTCCAGGATTTCCAGCCCGGTGGCCCGGGGCCTCCGGGGGAGCGGCTTCACCCCCAGCCTCTTCTGGATGCGGCGGAACCGCTTCTCCAGGCGCTCCACCTGCTTCAAGGGGGCGAGGCGGGAGAGAGGCTTGGCCATGGGGGGTCTCCAGAGATAGGGGGCGACGCCAGCCGAAATACTTTCATCACCTCCCGCCGCCTATCCTCCCAGGCCCATGGCGGTCATCACCCTGCTCACAGACTTCGGGGAGACTTATCTCGCGGAGGTCAAGGGGGAGATTCTGCGGGTGAACCCACAGGTGCAGATTGTGGACCTCTCCAGCCGGGTCCGCAACCTCAAGGAGGGGGCCTTCCTCCTGCGGAGCGTGGTGCGCCACTACCCCTACGACGCGGTCCACCTCGCCGCCATTGACCCCGGGGGCTCCGGGGGCAAGCGGGCCCTGGCGGTGGTGGTGAACCGGGGGACGGGGACCACCTACCTCCTGGGGCCCGACAACGGACTCCTCCACCCCGCCGCCCGGAGCCTGGGCGACTTCCAGGTCTACCAGATTGACCTGGAGCCCCCGCCCGACATCATCCATGCCTTCCACGGGCGGGACATCCTGGCCCCGGCGGCGGCCCGCCTCTCCCGCGGCGAGAAGCCGGAGGCCCTGGGGAGCCCCATCTCCGACTTCGAGCGCCTCGACATCGACACCTACAAGGTGGAGACCGGGGGAATCTGGGGGGAAATCATCTACATCGACCCCACCGGCAACCTCATCACCAACATCCCCATCCGGGCCGTGGGGGGACGCCTCCGGCTCCGGGACACCCTGGAGGTCTTCGGCCAGAAACTCCCCTTCCTCCGCAACTACGGGGACGCCCCCCGAGGGGAGCCCCTGGTGCTCGTCGGCAGCCACGACACCCTCGAGATATCCGTGAACCGGGGGAGCGCCGCCGAGCGCTTCGGCTCCAAAGAGGGCGACCGAGTCGTATTGAAGATCACTGGTTAAAATCCGCAGATGAATGGATTGTTAGGGGCCGCCGCCGCTGGCCTGGAGGGCCCGCTTCTCCTCGAGTTTCTTGGCCTCCAGCTTCTGGGCGGCCTCGCGGAGGAGGGCGTATTTCTCCTCCTCGGCCATCTGGACGAGTTCGCGGATGGCGTCGGGCCACTCCTTGACCTTGGCGAGGGCGTCGGCCACGTCGCTGATGAAGAGGAACCGCCGCTTGTCCCGCATCTGCCGGAGCACCTGCTTGCCCCCGGGGACATCCCGGAGTTTCTGGCAGGCATCGGCATAGTAGAGGGCGTAGTCCACCTGGCGCCCCTGGATGAGTTCGCTCACGGTCTGGGCGTCGTCGGGCTCCTCCACGAAACTGTGGGCCAGGGCCGCGTTGTAGGCCCCGTCCACCCGCCCCTCGGCGAGGAGGTTCATCACCTGCTGGCGGGCCACCGGCCGCTCCGCGCTCTTGGAGACCGCCGCCAGGGCCATCTCCGCCAGCTCACGCTGGCCCTTCAGCCGCGAGCCCAGGGTCTTCACGATGTCGAGGTTCTCGGTGGCGTGGTAGAGCTTCTCCAGCCGCTCCACGAAACCGGGATACTTGGCATCCGGGTACTCATGGGCCAACTGGGTCCTCAGGGTGGACCAGCCATCGCTGGTCATGGGCGGCGCGCCCGCCGGGGTTTCCGTTTGGGTGGTTATCATGGCGTTCGTCCTATTCGCGGAGGCTCCCATCCGCTCCCCCCATCTCCCACTTCCCAGGCTATCCGGGTCGTTTCATGACTTAAAGGATTCGCGAAACTATTCGCAACCATTCTTAAGTCGAGAATAATCGTGTTAAACACGGCGATATTTCTCAGGGAAGTATATATGCGCTTTAAGAGGGCATATAAACTTGACCCCGGTTTCTCCTGCAAATCGGTTTATATACAAGCCCTACCGGCTCCTACTGCTTCTCTGTCCTTTTGGGGCGGGCTTTCGAGGGAGGAGCTCGATTCCGATGGTGGCTTTCCACTCCTCCAGGTCCCATTCTCTCCGGAATCCTCTCTTGGGGGTGCTGAACTCCAGGGCTGCGGCGCGGGTTTCGCGGCGGATGAGGTCGAGCCAGGGGCCCCCTTGGAGCATCTCGAGGACATGGGGCTCGGAGATGTGGAGGGTGGCCCGGATGGGGGCCTCGAGGGGGAGGTCCTGCTCCTTGCGCATCTCCTGGATGCGGCGGATGAGTTCCCGGGCGTAGCCCTCGGCCTCCAGCTCGGGGGAGACCCGGCCGTCCACGTAGATGCGTCCCCCGGGGAAGGCCTCCACCGCCACCCCCTCGGGGAGGGTCTCCTGGAAGGAGACCATGTCGGCGGTCACGGTCTTCCCCAGCACCTCCACCCCAGACACCCCTACGGCCAGGGACTTCTGGAGGCCGCGGGGCTCCATGGCCTTGAGCCGGGCCGCCGCCTCCGGGGCCTGCTGGCGGAAGAGGGGTCCGAGTTTCGCGGGGTCGGGGGTGGCCTCCAGCCCCAGTTCGGTCCAGGCCTCGCCGGGCTCCAGGATATGGCTCTGCTTGGCGTTGGTCTGCTCCCGCAGGAGGAGGTCGAGCCTCCGGAGGGCCCGGGCCGCCTCCGGGGTCCCGGGGGCCGCCACCACCCGGGAGATGGGCCAGCGGAGTTTGCGCCCCGCCCTCTGGCGGGCCTTCCAGGCGGCCTCCACCGCCTGCCGCGCCACCGCCATCTGGGACTCCAGTTCCGTGTCCTGGTGTCTCTTCTCGGGCCGGGGCCAGTCCCGGAGGTGGACCGATGGGCCGCGGGCCCCGGGGAGGCTCCGGTGGACTTGCTCCGCCAGGAAGGGGACCAGGGGGGCCAGGAGGAGGTTGAGGGTGTCGAGGGCCCGGTGGAGGGTCTCGTAGGCCCCCCGGGTGTCGGGGTCGCGGCCTCCGGCCCAGGTGCGGGGCCTCACCAGGGGGATGTACCAGCGGGAGAGGTCTTCGAGGAGGAAGTTCTCCAGGGCCCGCGCGGCCCGGTGGAGGTGGTAGGACTCCAGGGCCCCGGTGACCTCCGCGACCAGGCTCTGGAGGCGGGCCAGGAGCCACCGGTCCTCCACGCGGTATCTGGGTTTCGGCCCGGATGCGCCGGGCCGAAACCCATCCAGAGACATATACGTGGTGGCGAAGCGCACCACGTTCCAGTAGATGTTCAGGGTGCGGAAGGCCCCCTGGGCCTCGGCCCAGGAGAAGCGGAGGTCCTCCCAGGGGGCGCTCGCCCCCAGCACGTAGAGGCGCAGGGTGTCGGCCCCGTATTTCTTGACGACCTCCTCGGGCTCGATGACGTTTCCCAGGCTCTTGGACATCTTCCGCCCCTGCTCGTCCAGGGTGAACCCGTGCATCAGCACCGTCCGGTAGGGGGCTTTCCCGAAGGCGGCCATGGAGGCCCCCAGCTGGGAGAAGAACCACCCCCGGGTCTGGTCGTGCCCCTCGGTGATGAAGTCAGCGGGCCACAGCCTGCGGAAGTCCTCCCGGCGGCCGGGGTATCCGAGGGCGGCCCAGGAGGCCACCGCCGAGTCGAACCACACGTCGAAGACATCCGGGACCCGGCTCATGGTGGAGCCGCAGGCGCAGGGGAACTTCACCCGGTTGATGCGCGGCACATGCAAATCGAGGCCCCGGAGCCTCCGGCCGCCGGGGAGTTCGGCGAGGCCGCCCACCACCCGCCGCTTCCCGCAGGCCCCGCACCTCCAGATGGGCAGGGGGGCCCCCCAGTACCTCTGCCGGGAGATGCACCAGTCTCTCGATTCCCCCACGAAGTTGGCGAACCGCTCCGAGCCCGCCCACTCGGGGACCCAGCGGACCCCCCGGATGGCCGCCATCATCTCCTCCCGCAGGGCCGAGACCCGCAGGAACCACTGCCGGGTGGCCCGATAGAGGATGGGGGTCTTGCACCTCCAGCAGGTCCCGTAGCGGTGCCCCACCATCTCCGAGTGGAGCAGCGCCCCCGCCTGCCGCAGGTCCTCCACAATCTCCCGGTTGGCCTTCCGCACCTCCCGCCCCCGGTAATCCCCGGCCTCCGGGGTGAACCTCCCCGCCTCGTCCACCGGGGCGAACACCGGCAGGCCCACCCGCCGGCCCAGGGCGAAGTCCTCCTCCCCGAACCCGGGGGCGATATGGACGCACCCCGTCCCCTCCGAGAGCGTCACGAAAGGGGCGGTGTGGACCCGGTGGTCGAACTCCCGCTGGCGCGGGATTTTGCCCGAGAGGGGATGGGCGTAGCGCAGACCGGCCAACCGGCTCCCCGGATACCGCTCTATCACCACGGCCCCCGCCGCCGTGATGCCCGCCTTCGCCAGCACCGACTCCTGGAGGGCCCCCGCGAGGATGAGAGTCTCCGGCTCCCCCGTCCCGGGGACCTGGACCTCCGCATACTCGTGCTCCGGGTGCACCGCCACCGCCAGGTTGGAGGGGAGGGTCCACGGGGTCGTGGTCCACACTACCAGCGAAACCCCCGGCCGCTCCACCAGGGGAAACCGCACATACACCGAGGGGTCCGAGAGGTCCACGTATTCCACCTCGGCCTCCGCCAGGGCGGTCTCGCACCGAGGACACCAGTTCACCACCCTCAACCCCTCCTCCAACAATCCCCGCTTCTCCGCCTGGGCCAGGGTCCACCAGATGGCCTCCAGGTAATCCGGGGTCACCGTCTGATAGGGGTTCTCCCAGTCCAGCCACGCCCCCAGCCTCTGGAACTGCCCAGCCATCGCGTCCCGGTGCCGGAGGGCGAACCCCTGGCAGCGGGCCACAAACCGCGCCACCCCATACTCCTCAATCTGCTTCTTCGACCCGAACCCCAGGGTCTCCTCCACCTTCACCTCGATGGGGAGCCCATGCATGTCCCACCCCGCCCGCTCCACCACCCGCCGCCCCTGCATCGAGCGGAACCGCAGCACACTGTCCTTCAATATCTTGTTCCACGCCGTCCCCAGATGGATGCGCCCCGTCGTATACGGCGGCCCATCCACGAAGAAAAACGGCCTCCCCCCCGCCCGCTCTCGCCGCACCCGCCGGTAGATGCCCCCCTCGGCCCACTGCCGCAACACCTCCGCCTCCACCCGCCCCGGCTCATACCGCGGACCCAGACCGCCCGGGACCGGAGCCCTCCCTGGCGCGCGTTTTTCCGACTTCCGGGGAGCCATGGGACGGGGGAAACTCAGATACACAGAACGTATATCTTTTGTTCCACCCGGCCCCCATAGGGCCAGGGGACCCTATGTCCAACGAAATCTGGACCGAGAAATACCGCCCCCGCCGCCTCTCCGAGGTCGTGGGCCAGGAGGACATCGTGGCCCGCCTCCGCTCCTACGCCCGGCAGTCCACCATGCCCCACCTCCTCTTCGCCGGCCCCGCCGGGGTCGGCAAGACCGCCTGCGCCGGGGCCCTCGTCCGCGAGATGTTCCCCCACGACTGGGAACAGAACCTCCTCGAACTCAACGCCTCCGACGAGCGCGGCATCGAGGTGGTCCGCGAGGACATCAAGAACTTCGCCCGCACCTCCCCCGCCGGACAGGCCGCCTTCCGCACCCTCTTCCTCGACGAGGCCGACATGCTCACCCCCGACGCCCAGGCGGCCCTCCGCCGCACCATGGAACAATACTCCGCCAACTGCCGCTTCATCCTCTCCGTCAACTACTCCGGCCGCATCCTGGAGCCCATCCAGAGCCGCTGCGCCCTCTACCGCTTCCGCCCCCTCCCCCCGGAGGCCATCCAGAAGCGCCTCCGCCACATCGCCCAGAACGAGAAGACCCAGCTCACCGACGAGGGAATGCGGGCCCTCCTCGCCGTCGCCCAGGGCGACCTCCGCCGCGCCATCAACGCCCTCCAGAGCGCCGCCGCCCTCGACCACCCCATCGACGCCCGGGCCGTCTTCGAGACCAACGCCGAGCCCCGCCCCGAAGAGGTCCAGGGGATGCTCCAGGCCGCCCTCCACGGGGACTTCCTCCGCGCCCGCGAGGCCCTCAGTGGCCTCCTCGACACCGGCATCTGCGGCACCGACCTCCTCCGCCACATCCACCGCCAGGCCCTCCAACTGGAGGTGGACGAGCCCCGCCGCGCCCAACTCATCGACCGCATCGGAGAGACCGACTACCGAATCACCGAAGGGGCCGACGAACGCCTCCAACTCGAAGCCCTCCTCGCCGCCCTCGTCGTCCACCCTGCGCCAGGACCCGACAAATCCGCGAAGAAGAGTTTATAGCCCCCGGAGGGCCAATCGGGAGAGAACATGACCACCGCCTTCGATGTCCCCGCGGAGCCCCTCCTCCGGGCCCTCTCCGACCACCTGCGCGCCTCCGACAAACTCCACGTCCCCGAGTGGGCCCAGTTCGCCAAGACCGGGGCCCACCGCGAGCGCGCCCCCCGCGACCCCAACTGGTGGCACACCCGCTGCGCCTCCATCCTCCGCCGCATCTACCTCGACGGCCCCGTCGGCGTCTCCCGCCTCACCACCTACTACGGGGGCAAGGAGCGCCGGGGCTCCGCCGCCGCCCGCCACGCCCGCGGCAGCGGCTCCCTCATCCGCGACGCCCTCCAGCAGATGGAGAAAGCCGGCCTCGTGAAGAAAGCCAAGACCGGCCGCATCATCTCCCCCGCCGGACGCAAACTCCTCGACAGCCTCGCCCGACAGATAGCCCCCCCGGCCGAGAAGAAAGCACCCCACACGGAGAGCTGTCTCTTATACACAACTCCTTGACCACGAGACTCCTGAGAAT
>JACQPP010000128.1 GCA_016207465.1 Methanobacteriota archaeon | reverse complement strand
GGGTATTACCGCGGCGGCTGGCACCCGTCTTACCCAGCCCTTATTCCAGGTGCTTTTTAGGCACCCGAAAAGTCCGTACTAAGTACGGACACTCGGAGTCCCCCTGTCGCGGTTTCCCGCATTGCAAAGGTTTCGCGCCTGCTGCGCCCCGTAGGGCCTGGGTTCATGTCTCAGAACCCATCTCCGGGCTCCACCTCTCAGTGCCCGTACCCGTAATTGGTTTGTCAGTTCGTTACGCTGACAACAGCCTGATGGGCCGCAGACCCATCCTGGGGTGGCTTGCGCCTTTCCATCATGGGGCATTCCAGCGTCCATGGTGTATGGGGTATTGTCCCCAGTTTCCCGGGGTTATCCCCCACCCGAGGGCAGGTTGTCCACGTGTTACTGAGCAGTACGCCGGGGTATCCCCTTGCGGGGGCCCCTCGACTCGCATGGCTTAGTCGGACTCCGATAGCAGTGACCTCCGGCAGGATCAACCGGTGTTGCGCGCCAAACGCACGATGTCCTAAAACATTGCTAGGACCGGCCTTGGCGCTAGTGCAAGGCACTACTACATTCAGTCCCTTGTCCGAGCCCCCGTCGGACGCGGAGCGACCCGCGTCCCCACATGCGTCGTGGCAGGAGCCCAGACCCTTCATGCTGCGCCGAGGGCGCATCCATACTCCGGGTCGGCGTCGGATAGGCCACGATGGGGTGTTTCCCCTATGCGGACCCCGATGGGGTCCCGCAAATGATAGTACCTTATTTTTGCTCCCTTGGGAGCACCACTGTCCACGTACTATCTACACAGGACTAAGCCCCAGGGATATAAGAACCTTACCCGCGAGAAAAACCCCGCAAGATTTCAGGAAACCCAAACCCGGGGACTATATAGGAGCCGATAGCAGGCTCCCAGTGGCGAGGGGAATGAGGAGGTTGTCGCTCTGCCCAAGAGGGAGGCTCTCGACAACGGCGGCGGCGAGGGCGATGGAGAGGGCCCGCAGAGGGAGGTATCCGAGGGCAAGGAGGACGAGGACGCCCGCCAAGACCATGGCCCCTGTGCCCAGATAGGTCTTCTGGGGATTATGGGGCAACCTGCGCTTCCCCAGGCGGCCCCCCACCAGGGCCGCGGAGGAGTCCCCGAAGGTCAGCATGGCCACACTGGCCCACGCCTGGTCCGCAGGGAGAAGCAGGACCACCGCCAAGCAGCCCCCGAGGAAGTAGAAGGTGGGCAGATACCGCTCCAGCTCGCTGGTGCGAAGGGCCGCCCCGAAGACCCGCCGGACAAAAGCCGTCACCGCGTTCTCATCTGGCGCCGTGCGAACATACTCCGCCACCGTGAACAGGCTGAGGGCAAGGGCCGCCACCACCAGGGCCACATCCGGGTCCAGGGAGAGAAAATAGAGGATGAGGACACCCGCCGTGATGTGGAAGGTGACCCGGTAGAGGTCCTTCGAGAGACGCCCCGCCAGCAGGTTCGCCGCGCCGATGCCCGCCCCGATGACGATGGCCGGCTGGACCAGTGTCAGCACACGGGCGAGGACCCCCCGGGAGAACTCCACCACCGCCCCCGGCGCCAGCAGAAGCAGGGGCCCCATCCCCAACAGAGAAACCAGCGAGGCCACCTGCATGCTCCGCACCGTCGGAAGCCGGCGGCGCAACAGCCGCAGGGCAAACACATAGAGCCCCGCATAGGCCAGCATCCCCGCCGAGAGGGTGACCGAGAGCAGCCCGGGCATGAGGACGGAGTCGAAAGAACGGGGCCGCCGCTCAAAACCCTTTTGCTCCCCCCGCGGAGAAGATAGAGCGTGACACCATGAAGGCCAAAGGCTCCTTCAACGAGCGGGCCAACTTCCTCGCCCAGGAATACTGGAACATCAAGGAGCGCACCCACCCCGCGGCCAACGAGAAGACGCGCCTCGAGGAAATCGAGCGGCTCCTCGCCAAAGGCATCAGCGGCAAACTCGGCGCCCAACTGGAGAAAGAGGCCACCGAACTGCGGCGGCTCATCAACGACAAACGGACCTCGGCACAAACCGCAGGGGCCATCCGCCAGGACCTCCTCGAACTGGTCTCCGAGTTCGCCCCCAGCCTCGACCTCCGCCAGGGGAGCCACTTCCCCTACGACCGCGAGCGCGAGCCCCTCACCGAACCCTACTTCCGGGCCATCACCGACATCCTCCTCGGCACCCCCAAGACAGCCCTCGAATTCCACCGCGCCACCCTCTCCGCCAACGGCATCCAGGTGCCCGGGGCCGAAGACGACCACGCGGCCCTCGGCGCCCTCAACTACGTCACCCTCCTCCTCCAGGAGGCCGCCAAGAAGATGCTCGGCCGCGAGAACTACCTCGACAAATCCTGGAACCACCTCAACCAACGGGAATACGCCATGACCCTCCTGGGGGTCCTCGTCCAGGCCGGACGGCCCCTCACCATCGAGGAAATCCGCACCATCTGCAACACCACCGACCAGGAATACCGCCAGCTCGTCACCGAGTCCTACGACAAGGGACTCGCCCAAGACCTCGCCCACATGGTGAGCAACGCCTGGCAATACCCCCCCATCGAGAAACAGGGCAGCCGCTACGGGGTCACCGACTTCGGCCTCTGGATGTGGCACTTCTGCAAAGAGATGGGGGACCGCGCCCCCCCCGAGGACCCCGACAAGTCCCCCCGCATCGGCAAACTCTTCAGCCGCAAAAAATAGCGAGGAAAAAAACATGCGCGAGACCCCGTGGACCAAACCCGAGGCCCTCGACAAACTCCACAACTACCTCGCCGCCCCCGTCTTCCCCTGGAACATCCTCTTCGAGAACATCCGCGAATCCGCCCTCGAACACTACGCCCGACACATCCCCCGCTTCCACTGGCTCCCCATGGCCACCCCCGAGATCATCACCCAGGAGGTCCGCAACACCTGCCGCGACTACCTCGTGGACCCCGACAGCCCCCGCGCCCAGCAGGCCCACCGCGGATACATCCACGAATACCCCTTCGCCTACTCCCAGTGCCGCATCTTCGGCTCCCTCCAGCGCGAGGACCGCAGCCTCTTCGACATCACCGACGTCCCCGGCATCGCCCGCCTCCTCGGGAGACAGGCGGACGACATCCGCGAACACGAGGCACGCGCCGCCCGCCACGCCACCGAGACCCCCTCCCCCCTCCGATGCGGCGCCCGCGACCTCCGCGGCCAACCCGTCATCGACATGAAGGGGACCCCCCTCGGCGAAATCGAGGACCTCCTCCACGAAGGCGAATACCTCGTCGAGGTCCGGATACGCCCCCTCCCCCAGACCCCCCCGAAAGAAGGGACCCTCCGCCACCCAGGCCTCCGCAAAATCGGGGACTCCCTCGCCCTCCCCCTCGACTCCATCACCCTCTGGAGCCCCTTCCACGCCTCCGCCGTCCTCCACGACATCGTCTAAAACCAGGGAAGAGCCCCGCAGATAGCGATTCCCCCCGCCCATGGAACCGCAAGATTTAACTCCACCCGACACCTCCGATGGGGATGGCAGAGCATTTATTCCCCACGCGGAATAAAGTATATATAATATCCGAAAATAGAATTCCACACCGCCCATGAAGGTATTCGTCATCGGTTTCGGCCAGGCCGGCGGAAAAATCGCCGACCTCTTCCTCGAGTACCAGCTCAAGACCGGTACCAACTCCCTCGTCCGGGCCCTCGTCATCAACTCGGCCCAGGCCGACCTCATGGGACTCAAATACGTCCCCATGGAGGACCGCCTCCTCATCGGCCAGGCCATCGCCAAGGGCCACGGCGTCGGCGCCGACAACGAACTCGGGGCCAAAATCGCCGCCGACGACATCTACACCATCCAGAGCGCCATTGACCGCCGCGGAACCCACAAGGTGGACGCCTTCCTCATCATCGCCGGCCTCGGCGGAGGCACCGGCTCCGGGGGCTGCCCCGTCCTCGCCCGACGCCTCAAGAAACTCTACACCGAGCCCGTCTACGCCCTCGGCGTCCTCCCCAGCAACGACGAGGGGGCCCTCTACAGCCTCAACGCCGCCCGCAGCCTCATGACCCTCGTCAAAGAGGTGGACAACCTCTTCCTCTTCGACAACGACGCCTGGAAAATCGAGGGCACCACCCTCAAGGAGTCCTACGCCAGCATGAACGAGGAACTCGCCCGCCGCTTCGGCATCGTCCTCGGCGCCGGCGAACAGACCCAGGCCGGCAGGGTCGGCGAGAAGGTCGTGGACGCCAGCGAAATCATCAACACCCTCAGCACCGGCGGAATCTCCTCCATCGGCTACGCCCGCGAGGAACTCTCCGGCCCCAAGGGGATGGGCGGCGGCCTCTTCAAGAAGAAGCGCACCAGCATGGACTCCCTCGACTCCACCACCCGCATCGTCAGCCTCGTCCGCCGCGCCGTCATGGGACGCCTCACCATCCCCTGCGACGTCACCACCGCCGAAAAGGCCCTCGTCCTCGTCGCCGGACCCCCCGAACACCTCGACCGCAAGGGGGTCGAGAAGGCCCGCATCTGGATCGAGGAACTCATCGAGGGCACCGAGGTCCGCGGCGGCGACTACCCCGTCCCCAACTCCAAGTTCGTCGCCGACGTGGTCGTGCTGTCGGGGGTCTCCGACATCCCCCGCATCAAGGAACTCCAGAAACAGGCCATCGAGGCCCAGGAGAAAATCAAGGAATTCGCCACCAAGAAGGACAAGAAAATCACCGAACTCCTCTCCACCGAGGAAAGCCTTAAACCACTCTTCTGACGCATAGGCATCCATGCGAATCCCGAACCGGCGCCTGCTCCTCCTCGCCACCGCC
>JACQPP010000129.1 GCA_016207465.1 Methanobacteriota archaeon | reverse complement strand
GGCCTGCTGTGGGGGTTCGAGGAGGGCGGGGGCGCCCGCCGCGTGCTGGAGGAGGTCGGTGCCCCCGTGGAGCCCCTGCCCCTCCGGGAGTGGGGGGAGTTCCTCGAGGTGCGGGCCAATCTCCCCCGGCTCCTGGGGCGCGAACTCCGCCAGAAACCCCGGGGGCTGGTGGGGCTGGGGACGGTCACCGACGCCTACACCCCCTACGAGGCCCGCTCCCGCCTCACCCGCCGCTGCCTCCAGAAGCTGGCCGGGGCCGGGTGGCCGGTCTCCATCCAGACCAAGAGCCGGATGGTCCTCCGGGACCTGGACATCCTCCAGCACATGGAGGAGGTGGACGTGGGCCTCTCCTTCTCCACCGGAGACGAGCGGACAGCGCGCATTCTGGAGCCCCGCGCTTCCACCCTCGCCGACCGGGTCTTCACCCTCCGGAGCCTCCGCCAGAACTCGATTCCCACCTGGGCGTTCCTCGGCCCCCTGCTCCCCGGGGCCACCGAGGAGGGCCTGGAGCCCCTCCTCGACGCCATCGCCGCCACCGGGACCGCCACCCTCCTGGTGGACCCCCTGCGCCTCAAGCCGGGGATGTGGGAGCACCTGGAGCGGAGCCTCTCCGGCCACCCCGGGTGGCTCCGGCAGTGGGACCATGCCCTCCAGGGGGGGCCCGGGTTCCGGGGCCTCGAGGAGCGCATCCGAGCCCTCGCCCGGGAGCGGGGACTCAAGGTGGAGCCCGGCTTCCCAGTAGGAACGCGGATTTAAACCAGGAGAGCCCACTTCCCACCGGCATGACGACCCCTTCTCGGCCCGACCCGAACCCTCGTTTCGACTTCGTCGAAACTCCCCCGGCTCCGTCCCAGGTATTGCCGTCGCCCCGCAGGGCGACGGCGGCCAACCACGAGGACCCGGGGGACGCTGAAGACATCCTCCTCCGTGGAGTCGCCCGCGAAGCGGACGATCCACTTTCTGCGAAGCAGAAAGGCGGTCGGGCCTCGCCCCCCCGGGGCTTGGTTTCCTCCATGTGGACCCTCCTCTGGACCCTCCTGGTCTCCCTGGCCATCTTCGGCCTCCTCCTCGGCGTCTTCCTTGACCCCATCGCCCTCCTCGGCCTGGCGGTGTTCCTCGCCCTGATGACCGTCTACGCCGTGGGCAGGAAGCGGCTGGCCGAGAGAAAGAGAGAAGAGGCCGGGGAGAACCGGTAGGACCCCCTACCGGGCGAAGAGCCCCATGGTGGTGAGCCGCTCCTTCAGCTCCATCACCGTGGAGTCGGTGATGGCCCGCATGTTCTGCTGCACGAACCAGTCGGTAATCCGCTTGGTCAACTGCTCGGGGGTCAGGTCGGGCTCCTTGTCCAGCATGGCCATGGTCTGCTCGACCGCCTGCTGGGTCGTCGGGGCCCCCGGGGAGAGAGGCTTGGGGCGGGGACCGTATTTCTTCTCGATTTCCACCAGAATCTGCTCGCTGGTGGTGGTCTTGTGGGGCAGATACATCCGCTTGGTGATGGTGGAGGTGTCCACCATGTCGTTCCACAGGAGCTTCTGGGCCGTGAACCCCTCCTCCCCGTAGACGGAGCCGAGGCGCATGGCCCAGTTGAGCACCGTCTTCTCAATCTGCTTCCTGCGCTCCGGGGTGATGTCCCCCATCTTCCGCCGCAGATACATGACCCCATAGGCCACATGCCGGGACTCGTCGCGGATGGTGTATTCCAGAATCTGCTTCAGCAGGGGGTCCGGTGTGGCCTCGCGGATGCCGAAGAAGGCCCGCAGGGCCACCCCTTCCACCAGAATCTGCATGCCGATGAGTTTCTCCTCCCAGTGCTCCTGGGCCAGGATTTCGCCGAGGATTTGGGCGAGCATCTTGTTCACCGGGGCCACCCCTCCGAGGAGGCGCATGTAGCGGCCGTAGACCTCTACGTGGCGGGCCTCGTCGAACACCTGGCTGCTCACGTAGAACTTGGCCTCCATGTCGGGGACCATGTGGACCAGCTGGCCGCAGACCAGGAGGGCCCCCTGTTCCCCGTGCAGGAACTGGGAGAGGACCCGGGCGGCGGAGACCCGCTGGGCGTCGCTGTAATACACCGGCCCCGCCGACCAGTCCACATCCGTTTCTGCATTCCACTGCTGGGTCTTCGCCTTCGAGTAGAGGGCCGACTCGCCCGGCAGCCGGGGCTCATACCACTCGGGCTCGGTATGGAGAGAAAGCTCAGGAGGCATCCACTACGCTTGTAATATGGTGGAGAGAAATCCGATAACGTTTCGCCCCAACCTGTTGGCATACCCATTTCTGGGAACCTATATGTAGCCCGGTTCGTGGATATCGGTTTCAGGCGAGTTCGAGCATCCGGTCGATGGCCTTCCTGGCCCGGCGGGCGGTCTCGGGGTCCACCGTGACCCGGGGCTGCAAGTCCTCGAGGCTCCAGAGGACCTTCTCCAGGCTGTTGACCTTCATGTGGGGGCACACGGCTTCGGCGGCGGCAGGGTAGAGCATCTTCCCCGGATTCTCCTTCCGCATCTTGTGGAGGATGCCGGTCTCGGTGCCGATGATGAACTCGGTCTCTGGGGAGTCCCGCACGTAGCGCACCATCCCCTCGGTGGAGAGGACGGCGTCGGCGAGGCCCATACAGGAGGTCATGCAGCCGCACTCCGGGTGCATCAGGAACCTGGCCGCGGGGTGCTCGAACTTGAGGGCCTCAATCTCCTCGCTGCGGATGGAGACGTGGGTGGGGCAGTAGCCGGGCCAGACGTGCATGGAGCGCCCCGACTTCTGCTGGAGGTAGGTCCCCAGGTACTTGTCGGGGAGGAAGAGAATCTCCCGCTCCCGGGGGATGGCCCCGATGACCTTGAGGGCGTTGGTGGAGGTGCAGATGTAGTCCGACTCCGCCTTCACGTCGGCGGTGGTGTTGATGTAGCTTACCACCACAGCCCCCGGGTGGAGGGCCTTCCAGGCGCGGAGCTCGTCGGCGGTAATCATGTCCGCCAGCGAGCACCCCGCCTTCAGGTCGGGCATGAGAACCGTCTTGGTGGGATTCAGGATGGCGGCGGTCTCGGCCATGAACCGGACCCCGCAGAAGAGGATGACGTCGGCGTCGGTCCGGGCGGCGGCCTGGGCCAGCCCCAGGGAGTCCCCGATGACATCCGCCACATCCTGGACCTCCCCCACCTGGTAGTTGTGGGCCAGCACGATGGCGTTCCGCTCCACCTTCAACTGGAGGACCCGCTCGACCAGGTCGGGGTCCGGCGGTGCCTGTGGGGGGTCGTAGACGATGGGGGGGCGTGACAGCATCTCCATGATTCGCTCTCCAAATCAGGGAATCCGGGTCCCCCGATTATAAGGATTTGCGTCTCCCAATCCCGGGGAGAACATCGAGGCTCATGTCGAGGCTCCGCGCCGAGTGGGTCAGGCTCCCCAGGGAGAGCACATCGGCCCCGCTGCGCGCATAGGCGGCCACATTGGAGGGGGTGATGCCCCCGGAGGCCTCCAGCGCCAATCCCGGGAACTCCCTCCGCAATTCCTTCACCGCCCGGCCCAGCGCCCGGGGGGAGAAGTTGTCCAGCAGGAGCCCCCGGGCCCCGGCGCGGGCCGCCTCCCGGGCCTCCTCCAGGGTCTCGGCCTCGACCTCCACCGGGCGCCCCCCGGCCCCTCGCAGGGCCCTCCGCGTCGCCTCCCCCACCGAACCCGCCAGCCGGATGTGGTTGTCCTTCACCAGGATGCCATCATCCAGCCCCAGCCGGTGGCTCAGGCCGCCTCCGAGGACCACCGCCTTCTTGTCAAGGAGGCCGAGGCCGGGAGCGGTCTTCCGGGTCGCCACCACCCTCATCCGGGAGTCCACCCGCCTCGCCGCCTCCACGCACCGCCGGGTCCCGGTGGCAACCCCCGACATCCGCATGGCCAGGTTGAGGGCCGTGCGCTCCACCTCCAGGATGGCCCGCGCGGGCCCGGAGATTTCCAGGAGCACCTGGCCCCGCCGAATTCCCGACCCGTCCCGGGCCCGCGAAACCCGGCATCCCCGCAGGCGGAACAGCCGCGCGGCCTCCTCCAGACCCGCCGCCACTCCCCCTTCCCGGGTCACCAGCCGGGCCCGCGCCCCCTGCCCCCGGGGAACGATGGCCCGCGTGGTGAGGTCCCCCCGGCCCATGTCCGAGCGCAGCAAGCCCAGCAGCAGACCATCCGGCACCCTCGGGAGAGGCCGCGTGTGGAGGGATGCCATGGACCGGTGTCTGGAATACCGGGACATGGAGTTTTCCCCCCGAAGCCGGAAGTTCAGGCGCTGAAGAACCGCCCCACGTCCATGTACATTTCCCCGGCCCGGTGGAGGGCCAACTCCAATGTCCGGAGCCAATAGGCCATGTATAGCCCGCCCCGCGTCTGCCCCGTGCCGTACCGGGCGGTGTTGTTGTGGGCGTAGGGGAGCGAGTAGAGGGTGGTGTTCTCAGTGATGAGGGCAAGGCCCGAGAAGAGGTCCCCCGAGCGGTTCGCCAGGGCACCGACGACGAAGTCGAACTGCTGCTCGGGGTCCCGGTTGTCGGGGAGACCCGGCACGGGGCTGCCGCTGTTGTTCCGCAACTCGGTGACCAGCTGCACCAGCTTCTCATCCCCCTTGTTGTAGCGGCTCTTGTTCCACCGGATGTGCCAGGGGCGGTAGCTGTCGTTGGCATCCTCCACCATCCCCGCTCCCCCCGCATACCCCCCGTGACGGTCGTGGTCGAAATAGAGGCCGGCAATATCCGCCTGGTTCCTCAAGTCCTCAATCTTGTCCTCCAGGGTGTAGTTCACATAGGCCTGCATGCTCGCGTGCTTCGCCTCCGCGGGAACCGCCGGGAGAAGGACCAGCCCGAGGAGAAGGAGGGCCGCCGCCCACTTCAAACCCGGCAGGGTGCCATAGCGCCGCCTCATCCCTAAAAAGGGGAACGCTCCCCCTTAATATAGGGTCGGTTTTATTCCCCCGAGGAATAGGTCCACCGATATCTGTTTCATACCGCGCCTCCCGCAACGGGGGACCCCCGGCCCCGAAAAGGTATATGCGCTCCCTCGCCCCACCGGAGAATACGCCTCCGTAGCTTAGCGGTAAAGCGACTGATTCGTAATCAGTAGAGCGAGGGTTCAATCCCCTCCGGAGGCTATGGTTTTTCCACCAGCCGCAGGTCCAGTGCCACCTGGTAGGTCCGCGGGGCGTAGGCCTTCACCTTCCGCGTGGCGAGGGTCTCCCATCGGGTCCCCGGGGCGGCCCCGGCGACCCTGTGGGGGGCGGCGGGGATGTCGGCCTCGGGGAGGATGTCGTAGGTGTGCAGTATGCCCCCGGTCTGGAGGCTGTGGGCGGCGGCGGGGATGAAGGGGAGGGGGCCGGTGGGGTAGTCGAGGAGGACCCGGTCGGCGGTGATGTCGCGGGCGGTGTGGCGGGCGTCCCCCAGGCGGACCTCGACGCGAGTGAGGCGGTTGCGCTGGAGGTTCCGCTGGAGGAGGAGGATGGCGTCGGGATTGGAGTCCACCGCGACGACCCTGCTGGCGCGGCGGGCCGCCTGGACGGTGCCGTAGCCCCCGCCGGCGAAGAGGTCGAGGACCGTTTCTCCGGGCTGGACCTGGCGGGCGATGCGGGCCCTCTCGGTGGCGAGGCGGGGGCTGAAATACACTTTCCCGAGGTCTACCTCGAAGGTGCAGCCGTTCTCGCGGTAGAGGGTGGTGAGCCGCTGTTCCCCGGCGAGGTGCTCCCACCCGCGGGTGCGCCACTCCCCTTCGATGGGGCCGGTGGCCCGGAGGACCACCTTGAGGTTGGGGTGACGCCGGAGGATGGCCCCAGCCGCCTCGGGGCTGTGGTCGGGCCGGAGGAGGGCGATGTCCCCGACGGTCTCGTATTTCGACGCCGCCGGAGGGTCGCCGGGGGGCCCGGGCCGGCGGCTCTCGAAGAGGCCCCGGGTGCATCGGGTCTTTGGGATGCGGCGAGGGGGCCTGCGGAGGATGGGGAGGTAGAGGCGTTTCTCATCGCGGTGGATGCGGAGGTGCGTGTTGAGGAGCCCCTGGTCGAGGAGGAGGCGGCGGACCTCCTCTCCCCGCTCGCGGGGGACGACAAGGCAGGGGGAGGGCATCTGCATGGGGGGAAACTCTTTTGCTGGCATGGATTGTAGTTTTCCCTCGTATGCCCCCCAAACCCCAGGTCGCCATCCTCCTCGGCTCCAAGTCGGATATGCCCATCGCGGAGAAGGCCGCCCGGGTGCTCGGGGAGGCCGGGGTCCCCTATGATTTGCAGGTGCTCTCGGCCCACCGGGAGCCCGCCAGGCTCGACGCCTACCTCAAGTCTTCCCCGGCCCGGGTGTTCATCTGCATCGCGGGGCTCTCCGCCGCGCTCCCCGGGGCGGTGGCAGCTCGGGTCAAGGCCCCGGTCATCGGGGTGCCGGTCTCCGCGAAGCTGGGGGGCCTCGACGCCCTCCTGAGCACGGTGCAGATGCCCCCGGGGGTCCCGGTGGCCTGCGTGGGGGTGGACAGCGGGGAGAACGCGGCCCGCCTGACCCTCCGGATTCTCGCCCTATCGGGGGCGTAGTCTTTTATTTCCGCGTTCCCCAACTCTGGGTGGGTGTGTGCGTGTGATTGAGGACGACCGCCGGTTCCTGATGCGGGAGGACCCCATGGAGCGGGTCCGCCGGATGCTCCAGCGCCGGGGGGAGTGGCTCCGGGGGCGCACCGGGGACAATGTCACCCAGATGCACTACGCCCGCCTTGGCACCCTCACCGGGGAGATGGAGTTCGCGGCCGGGCGGGAGGGGCTGGAGCCCGGGGTGGTGCGGCGGGAGGTGGCGGAGGGGCGCATGGTGATTCCGGCGAACATCCGCCATGTGGAGCTGGAGCCCATGGCCATCGGCTTCGCCGCCAAGTGCAAGGTGAACGCGAACATCGGCAACTCCGCCGTCACTTCGGGGGGCCGGGAGGAGCTGGGCAAGCTGAAGGCCGCCATTCTCGCCGGGGCCGACACGGTGATGGACCTCTCCACCGGCAGGGACATCCCCCAAATCCGGGAGTCCATCCTCCGCCACAGCCCCGTCCCGGTGGGGACGGTGCCCATCTACGAGGCCCTGGAGCGCGTCCCCTCGCGGGACCCCCGGGACCTCGACATTGACCTCATGCTCCGGGTCATCGAGGAGCAGGCCCGGCAGGGGGTGGACTACATGACCATCCACGCGGGCATCCTCCGGGAGCACCTGCCCCTGGTGAAGGGGCGCCTCACCGGCATCGTCTCCCGCGGCGGGGGCCTCATGGCCGGCTGGATGCTCCACCACGAGAAGCAGAACTTCCTCTACACCCACTTCGACCAGATATCGGAGATATTCCAGAAATACGACGTGACCTACTCCCTGGGGGACAGCCTCCGCCCGGGCTGCCTCCACGACGCCACCGACGAGGCCCAGGTGGCCGAACTCCGCACCCTCGGGGAACTCGCCCGGAAGGCGTGGGCCATGGATGTCCAGACCATGATTGAGGGGCCCGGCCACATCCCCCTCGACCAAGTCGCGCACAACATGAGGCTGGAGGCCGAAATCTGCCACGGGGCCCCCTTCTACGTGCTGGGCCCCCTGGTGGTGGACATCTCCCCCGGCTACGACCACCTCGCCAGCGCCATCGGCGCCGCCGCCGCCGGGGCCTCCGGGGCCTCCATGCTCTGCTACATCACCCCCAAGGAACACCTGGGACTGCCCGACGAGGAGGACGTGCGCCAGGGGACCATCGCCTACAAGATTGCGGCCCACGCCGCCGACATCGCCCGCCGCCGCCCCGGGGCCCGAGACTGGGACGATGAGCTCAGCCGCGCCCGCTTCGCCTTCGACTGGAACCGGCAATTTGCACTGGCCATAGACCCCGAGACCGCCCAGCACTACCACGACGAGACCCTCCCCCAGGACTCCATGCGCTCCGCCCACTTCTGCTCCATGTGCGGCCCCAAATACTGCCCCATGGAGACCGCCCGCGCCGCCCTCGCCGAGGGAAACGGTGACAAGAAGCGCTGACCCCGGAGGCCCCGATGGCCCTGCCCCCCCAGTTCCAGGAGTCCTTCGACATCCGCCTCTCCCTCCTCTCCGAGCTCCTCCCCAAGCACCTGGAGGGAACCCGCTTCAAGGTCCGCCGCGTCGAGCCCCCTGCCCACCGGGAGCGCACCACCGGGCCCGCCCCCCGGGCGCACTTCGAGGTCAAGGGCCCCCTGGGCCGGACCCTGGCGGAGTTCCACTACCGCTACTACACCATCAAGAGCCCGAGACTCGATGCCCTCCTCCCCGCACTCCTCGCGGAACTCGCCGCCCGCGAGGCCAACGCTCCCCACTACTGGAGCCCCCACGGCGAACCCCAGAGT
>JACQPP010000135.1 GCA_016207465.1 Methanobacteriota archaeon | reverse complement strand
TCGTTGTCCACCTGCCAGACCTTGACCCTGTAGGGGGTGAGTTCGCGGACCACCTTGTCCACTTGCTTGGACCATTGGAGGCCCCAGTCGTAGTACTTCCAGCACCAGCAGCCCCAGTCCCAGTACCAGTAGGAGGCGTAGGGCTTGAAGTCGTCCGACTTGATGATGGCGATGACGTTCAGCCCGCGGGCCTGGGCGGCCTGGGCGAACTTGATGGAGTTGCCCCCGTCCTTGTCGGAGGGGCGCACGTCGCTGCGAATCCACTTGACCCCGTCCTTGGAGATTTTGTCCAGGTGGGCGGTGCTGTAGGCCAGGGCGGGCCCCGAGAGCAACACGGCGGCGAGGATGGCCGCAAGGAGGATTTGGGTTGTGGCGTGCATGGTCAAAACAACCTCCACCCCCCAGGAGCATATTCTAAAATCCCGTAGCGACGAGTTACCCAGAGGAGGAGAGATAGGAGTTTAATCTACCTCTTCTTTAAAAGCAGTGTTTATAGGCCGATTTCTTGTGGTAAGTCAATTACCTCCTGTGTTGGTTTCCGGCAATCAAACCATCCGGGGGTCGTGAGGGGGGTGAAGGGTTCTGAGGGACAGGGGGGAACAGACGGTCTGTCAAAATTTTCCTTGAATACTCAAGGGGGGACCTGTTCCCCCCTAGTCCCTATCCGGGGCAGCCGTCGTTCTTCCAGACTTCCCACCAGGGGTGGTTGTAGTCCTCCCTCTGGTTAGGGCAGCGGTCCACCAGGTCGAGCCAGCCGTCGCCGTCGTTGTCGGGGTCGGGGCAGCCGTCGGCGTCGGCCCAGCCGTCGCGGTCCTCGGGGAGCCAGGGGCACTTGTCGGTGGAGTCGGGGACGCCGTCCATGTCAGTGTCCTTGTATCCGGCCACGAGGCGGCCGTATTCCCCCCAGGCGGGCTTGGAGGTCCCGTCGGCGCGGAGGAGGCCGAAGTATTTCTCGATGTTGTTGAAGGAGGTCCCGGTGGAGTCGCGGGTGGTGTAGACGAACATCCCGGTGGCCCCGGCGTCGCGGGAGGCCCGCACCGCGTAGCGGAGGTAGGCGGCCTGGTTGTCCTCGGTGTGCTTGAGGTCCACGATGCCGTCGATGAAGTAGCCGGTGGTCTCGTAGGTGGAGTAGCCGGTCTCGGTGACCCACACCTGCCTGCCGAAGGAGGTGCGGGCGGTCGAGACCACGGGGCCCAGGGCGAGGCCGAGGGCGGGGTCCACGGCCAGGTAGTTGGGGTACATGTCAATGCCGATGATGTCGTAGGACACCTTCCACTCCCAGGTGACCCGGGCGAGGAAGGTCCACCAGTTGGGGTTGTCGCTCTCCACGTTGACGAGGATGCGCGCGCCGGGGTCGGCGGCCCGGATGGCCTGGCTTCCCTTCACCAGGATGTCTCGGATTTTGGCGTCGCTCCAGGTCCCCTCCCGGCGGTGGGTCTGGAAGAACTGCTCCAGTCCGATGTGGTTCAATTCGTTCTCCAGCTGGTAGGCCCCGACCTGTCCCCGGTAGCGTCGGGCCACGGCGGAGACGTAGCGGGCCAGGTAGTCGGCGTAGGAGGGGTTGTTCACTCCCCCCTGGTCCTTGAGCCACTGGGGGATGTCCCACGCGTAGCCGACCCCCACGGTGGCCACCACCTGGAATCCCTTGGAGCGGGCCAGGGCCATCTCCGTGTCCATGGCCGAGAAGTCGTAGACCCCCGGGGTCCTCTCCTGCTGGGCCCAGGAGGCCCCCAGCCGGTACCAGTTGAGCCCCACTTGGCGCCCCCGCTCGATGTCTGAGCCGAGGTGGTTGAGACCCCAGGCGGAGATTTCAGCCGAGACCACAGGGGCCATGAGAAGGGAGAGGAAGAGGACGACTGCAATCGTTTTTGGGGATGGGAGCGGAAGTTTTTTATACATCTTGACCTCCATTTTGTTTGGGATTATCTATGCACCAAATCTTTGGATTAACTACAAGGTTAATCTCAAGCATATAAAGGTTTCGCTCATGGCCGAGGCAATCGCAGAGAAATACACGGAAATCAAGAACAAGGTCACAGAACTACTGCATAAGTCGGATGTGGGTTTGGGAACTGTCGAAATCGCTTATGCGCTGGGGGTGACCCGGGCCACCGCAGACAAATACCTGGAGATGATGCGGATGGAGGGGGCCATCGGGGGGACCACCATCGGCAAGTCGAAAATCTGGACCCCGAAACTCCACACCTACCTGGAGAGGGAGACCCTGCGGCAGTTGGCCCAGGGGACCCCCATCCGGGACCTCATCGTGGTGGACGACGACGGGAGGCTCTCCATCGCCCACCGGAGGGTGAACATCGGGTTCCACATGGGCTTCACCCACCTCTACCGGGCCATGGATGCCCGGCTCGGCCGGGAGGGGGCCGACGAAGTCCTCTACCGGTGGGGGCTCGCCGACGGCCGGGAGATTGGACAGGAGGCCATCCGCATCGTTGGGTTCAAGCCCGATGAAATCCGGGAGTACATCCTCAAGTCCTACACCCGCATCGGGATGTTCCAGCCCCTGGGGACCGACTTCGACCTCAAGAGGCGGGAGGCGAGGTTCCGGGCCCGGAACTCCTACGAGGTGGAGATGTGGAAGACATCCGCACAGCCCGTCTGCCACCATGTCCGGGGGCTCTGCGCGGGGTTCGCCTCGGGCATCCTCAACCGGGAGACCCGGGCCGCGGAGACCCAGTGCCAAGCCACGGGGGCCCCCCACTGTGAGTTCCACGTCACCTGGGAGCCCCGCCCGAGGACAACGTAGAGTTCTTATCTATACCAGAAGGGGATAGACTGCATAGTGATGGCTATCAAACTGAAGGTGGAGGTCAGCGATGACAAAGGGGGTCCCCCCCGGGACGGCTTCGAGTCCCTCTTCGAGGTGGAGGACCAGGCCCTGAACCTCCTCTTGAACTTCAAGCGACAGGTCATCCGCAGCGGCCGGGAGGCCTACGACCTGGGCAAGTCGGGGCTCTCCTCCAAGCGGGTGGACCGCCTCCGGGAGAGAATCCAGAGACCCCCCGACACCCCCTGAACCCTTTTTCTCTTTCTTTTTTCGCCCTTCGGGCGACCGGAGGCGCGCCCCTTTTAGGGTCGCGCCTCCTAAAAAGAAAGAGAAAAAGCATTCAGCGTGAATCTTGCCATGACCGCCGCCAAGACCCCCCTGTTGCTGCTCCCGGGCCCGGTCCCGGTCCACCCCCGCATCCTGCGGGCCATGGGCCGCCCCATGATTAACCACAGGGGTGCAGAGTTCGCCGGGATGCTCCGGGAGGTCACCCGGGGCCTCCAGGGGGTGCTGGGGACCCGCCATGATGTGCTGGTCCTCTCCGCGTCGGGGAGCGGGGCCATGGAGGCCGCCGTGGACAGCCTCGCGGGGCCCGGGGACGCGGTGCTCTGCCTGGTGAACGGCAAGTTCGGGGCCCGCTTCGCCGAGATGGCCGCCCGCCACGCCGAGGCCGCGCGCTACGAGGTGGAGTGGGGCCGCTCCTTCAATCTGGGGGAGGTGGAGAGCCGCCTCCGGCAGAGCCGGCCCAAGGTGGTGACCCTGGTCCACAACGAGACCTCCACCGGCATCCTCAACCCGGCCCCGGAGATTGCCCGCCTCGTCCGGGACGCCGGGGCCATGCTCATCCTCGACACCGTCACCACCGCCGGGGGAGACCACGTCCAGCTGGACAAGTGGGGGGTGGATGTGGCGGTGACCGCCAGCCAGAAGTGCCTCGGGGCCCCCCCGGGCCTCTCCGCCGTGGCCGTCTCCCCCGGGGCATGGGAGAGGATGGACCCCGGGGTGGCCCTCTACCTGGACCTGCGGGCCTACCGGAAGTCGGCGGAGAAGGGGCAGACCCCCTACACC
>JACQPP010000121.1 GCA_016207465.1 Methanobacteriota archaeon | reverse complement strand
CTCGCCGCCACACTCTTCCTCGGGGTCTACCCGCAACCGGTCATCCAAATCGCACAAGCCGCGGCGGCGAGCCTGGTGCCGTAGCAGTCGAGAACAGCCATACCTCCGCCCTCCATGCCCGACCCCATCCTCTCCCAGAAACTGGTCGGTCCCCTGGCCAACTTCACCTACCTCCTCGGGGACCCCGCCACCAAAAAAGCGGTGGTGGTGGACCCCTCCTTCGGGGCCAGGACCATCGCCAGGGTGGCCGACGAGGCGGGTCTCGCCATCGAGTTGATTCTGGCCACCCACCACCACCAGGACCACGTGGCCGAGTTGCCCCAGTTGAAGAAGATGACCGGGGCCCGGGTGGCCATCCACGAGTCGAGCCATGTGGACCATGACATCGGGCTCAAGGATGGGGACACCGTCAAGGCGGGGGGCCTCGCCGTCCGGGCCTTCCACACCCCGGGCCACACCCGGGACTCCATGTGCTTCCAGTTCCGGGACAAGCTCTGGACCGGGGACACCCTCTTCGTGGGCTCTTTCGGCAGGTGCGACCTGGAGGACTCCTCGCCGGGGGACCTCTACGAGAGCCTCCAGAAACTGGCCAGGATGGACCGGAACCTCACCGTCTATCCCGGCCACCACTACGGCCTCACCCCCACCAGCACCATCGCCTACGAGCTCCTCACCAACATGGTCTACAAGGTGAAGTCCAGGGAACACTTTTTGATGCTGGTGGGGGGAGATGTGGATGTGGAGTTCGGATAGACCATGTCCACCGCGCCCCCCGGTGATGGGGTCATCATCGGCCTGGAGTGCCACGTCCAGTTGAACCGGTTGAACTCCAAGTTGTTCTGCTCCTGCTCGACCCAGTATCAGGATGCGGCCCCGAATACGCACACCTGCCCGGTGTGCCTCGGGTTGCCGGGGGCCCTGCCGGTCATCAACCGGCGGGCCGTCGAGGGGACCCTGAAGGTGGCCCTGGCCTTGGGGTGCGAGGTGCAGGAGCAGACCCTGTTCTACCGGAAGAACTACTTCTACCCCGATTTGCCCCGGGGCTATCAGATTTCCCAGTATGATTTCCCGCTGGCGGTGCGGGGGCGGGTCCTGCTGGAGGAGGATGGGCGGACGAAGGAGATTCGCATCACGCGGGTCCACATGGAGGAGGACCCGGGGCGTTTGACCTACCGGGGGACGATTGACACGGCCTCCCACAGCCTGGTGGACTACAACCGGTCGGGGATGGCGCTGATGGAGATTGTGACGGAGCCCGACATGCGCTCCCCCCGGGAGGCCCGGCGGTTCCTGGCCAAGCTGCGGAACATCCTGGGGTACCTGGAGGTGACGGATGGGGACCGGGAGGGGGCGATGCGGGTGGACGCGAATGTGAGCATCGCGGGGGGGCAGAGGGTGGAGGTGAAGAACATCTCGAGCCACAAGGGGGTGGAGCGGGCCCTGCTCTTCGAGATTTCGAGGCAGAGGCAGATGGCCCGCCGGGGGCAGAGGATTGTGCGGGAGACCCGCCACTACGACGACACGCGGGGCATCACCCTGACCCTGCGGACCAAGGAGGCGGAGCAGGACTACCGGTATTTCCCCGAGCCCGACCTGGTTCCCCTGCGGGTGAAGGGGTGGGCGGGGGACATCCGGCTCCCGGAGCTGCCGGACGCCAAGTATGAGAGGTTCCTGGTGCAGTATGGCATCTCGGAGCATCACGCGCGGGTCCTCACCGGGGACTACAAGCTGGCGGCGCTCTTCGAGGAGGTGGCGAAGCAGGGGGTGGAGCCCAGGGCTGCGGCCACCTGGATTGCCGACATTCTCCAGGGGGAGTTGAACTATCGGGACGAGCACTACCGCTGGCTCCTCCACCTGGCCCGCGAGCCCGAGCGGCTCGACCCGGGCCTCGCGGGGGTGCGGGTCCTCCCCGATGTGGGTCTCCCCTTCCGCCCCGACCTCCTCGGGGAGGCCCCCGGGGGCCCGCTCCATGTGGAGTTCGAGTTGTATGCCCTCGATGGGGACGGCTGGGTGGAGGCGAAGAGGCGGAGGGAGGCCCTCCTGGTGAGGATGGAGGGGCTGCGGAGCCTGCTGGTGGTCCCCGGCCTGCTGGAGGAGGTCCCCCGGGCCGAGGTGGAGGCCGCCGGGTATCGGGTGGTGGAGAGCGGGCCCCTTCTCGGCCCGACCCGAACCCTCGCGCAGAAGACGTCCCCCGCCGCGGTCGGGCCTCGGACCCCCACGGTCCCCGAGTATACGCCGGAGCGGGTGGCCCCGGAGGCGCTGGTGGAGCTCATCGGCCTCCTCGCGCGGGGCGAAATCACCGACAACACCGCGGTGGCGGTCCTGCGGGAGATGCTCGACGAGGGGGGGAGGCCCGGGGAGATTGTGGCCCGGCGGGGGCTGGCCCGGGCCGCCGCAGGGGACCTGGGGCCCCTGCTGGATGCGGTCCTGGGGGAGAACCCGAAGGCGGTGGCCGATGTGCGGGCGGGGAGGTCCAACGCACTGAACTATCTGGTGGGGCAGGTGCTGAAGAGGACCGGGGGCAAGGCGGACGCCGCCGGGGTGCGGCGGGAGCTGGAGAAGAGGATTCCGCGCCCTTAGATTCTCTGGGTCTTCTCTTCCTGGCACTGGGGGCACTTCACGATGAAGAGGTCGGGGCTCTCCTGGAATGTGTGGTTGCAGACCAGGCACTGGTAGTAGACCTTGTTGGGGTCCCAGCCCTCCTCGGCCATGATATTCCCGAATCGCGGGGTCCTTATATTAGTTACGTTGGGGTCTGGGGTCGGGCCGAGAAGGGATGGGGCTCCGCGGGCTGGGGGGGCGGTGGCG
>JACQPP010000010.1 GCA_016207465.1 Methanobacteriota archaeon | reverse complement strand
CAGGAGGGCCGCGGGGGCCGCCAGGAGGATGCTGCGCTCCTCGGCGGGGCGCACCTCGAGGGGGATGGTCTCCCGGAGGGTGTAGTTGTTGCCCGCCTCGTCCCGGTAGGAGACCTCCAGGGGGTGCCGGAGGAGGCCGGCCTCGGTGGCCCGGAGGTCGAAGATGGCGCTGGCCACGTCCCCGGCGCGGAGGGTCCCCAGGAAGTCCACCCGTTCTCCTCCGCCGGGGGGAACGCCGCCGGCGGCGGCGTTGGGCAACAGTTGCGCGCGGACCCCCCGGGCCTCCCCGGCCCCCTGGTTCTCCAATTGGACCGAGAGGGTGTAGTCCTCGCCGCGGAATACCCTCTGGGGGTCGAGGCGGGTCCCCGCCACGTCGAGGTGCGGGCCGCCGCCGAGGAGGATGCCCACCACGTTCTTGACGGGCTCCTGGTTGTCCCCCCGCTCGTTCTGGTACTGGATGGTGATGGGGACGCTGTAGGCCCCGGTCTTGGCGGCGCGCTCGGAGACCAGGGGGAAGTCCACCGTCTTCTCCTCCCCGGGCCGGAGGACCTCCAGGAAGCCGATGAAGTCCCGCAGGGGGGTGAAGGGAATCTGCACCAGCACCAACTGGGGCTGGCTGAACACGCTGGGGCTGAAGGGCTGGCCGGGCTGGACCTGCTGCTGCTCGCTCACCTGGTAGGCGAGGTTCAGCCGGATGTTGCGGGCGTCCCCCGGCCCCGTGTTGCGCACCTTCACCAGGAGGGTGAAGGGCCGGCCGGGGACCGGCGGGGGGTCGAAGCGCGTCTCCGTGATGTCAATCAGGGAGGGCTTGGAGACATTCAGCCGGATGAATGCCTCCTTCAATTTCTCCGTGCCCAGCTCCTTCCACCGGGAGACCACCCGGAGGGCATACTGGCCCTGCTCGGCCTGGGGGGCCACCTCCAGGGGGAGGTTCACGCTCTTGGTCTCCTTCGGGGGCAGAGTGTAGAGGACATGGGGTGTCACGATGATGAAGCGGCTGTAGGGCTCCAGCTCCACCCGGGTGATAATCCCGTCCAGGGGAATCTGCTCCGTGTTCTCCAGGGAGACAATCAGATTGGTGCGGTCCCCGGGGCGCAGGTTGATGTTGGTGATGTCCGCGGTGATGTTCAGGGCCAGGGCCGGGGCGGCCCCCATGAGCAGGACCAGAAATGCCGCCGCAAGTCGTTTCATGCCAATCTGGATTTCGGGGATGCGACCATTAAGGTTTGGCCAGCGGAGCCTTTTTGGGAACCGGCCCGGATAGAGGAAGCACCCATGTCTTCCATCAACGCCCTGGGGGTCTGCCTCCCCCGCTATCGCCTTCCCCTGGCCGCCTACCGCCCCCTGGGGGTCTCCCCGCCGGGGGGCATGGAGGAGAAGGCGGTGGCCCGCCGGGACGAGGACGCCCTCACCCTCGCCGTGGAGGCGGCCCGCGGGGCCCTCTCCGGGCTCCAGCGGGGGGCGAGCCTCGACCTCTACCTGGGGACCTCCACACCCCCAGTGGGGGGGCGCTCCATCGGCTCCACGGTGGCCGCGGCCCTCGGGCTCGGACCCCGATGCTTCCTCCTGGAGGCCGCCGGGGCCCGGGCGGGGATGTCCGCCCTGCTCTGCGCCATCCGGGCCGGGGGCGGGCTCGCGGTGGCCTCCGACCTCCCCCGGGGGCGGCCGGGCTCCGAGGGGGAGGCCCCCACCGGGGCCGGGGCCGCCGCCCTGCGGGTGGATGAAGGGGGGGGATTTGCGGAGGTGGAGGCGGTGGCCTCCTACACCGAGGAGGTGGGAGCGGGGAGGTATGAGGCCGGGGGGGAGGCGCGGGACACCGGCATCACCGCCTACGTGCGGGAGGAGTACGAGCGGCTCACCCGGGGGGCCCTGGAGGCGGTCCTCGGCGAGGCCGGGGTGACGCCGGGGGACCTGGGCCGGGTGGTCCTCCAGGGGCCCGACCCCCGCACCATCCAGCGGACAGGGAAGCGGCTGGGGTTCACCGAGGCCCAGATGGAGCCCGCTATGCTCCTCTCGCGCCTGGGGGACACCGGGGCCGCCCAGCCCATCCTGGGGCTCGTCCACGTCCTGGAGAGCGGGGGGCGGGGACAGCGCATCCTCGTCCTCTCCTACGGGTCCGGGGGGGCCAGCGACGCCCTCCTCCTGCGGCAGACCCGCGAACCCCCCGGGAGGCTCCTCCAGCGGGCCATGGCGCGGGCCCGGCCCATCGAGCTCACCACCTACCTCCAGTGGCGCGGGGTGGTGTGATGGCCCACATCTCCCTCCCCTCCCTGTGGCGCGCCCGGGGCCAGAAATACCGCCTTGAGGGGACCCGCTGTCCCGGCTGCCGGGCCATCCACTTTCCCCCGAGGCCCATCTGCCCCTGCGGTTCCCGGAAGTTCGAGCCGGTGGAGATGGCGCGCGCAGGCACCATCTACACCTACACCATCGTCACCGAGGCCTCCACCGCCAGCGAGCACTCCGCCGAGGCCCGCGCCCTGGGGCCGTTCCCCATCGCCCTCGTCGAGCTGGACAACGGGGTCCGGGTGATGGGGCAGGTGGCCGACTGCGACCCCGAGGAGGTCTCCATCGGCATGCGGGTGGAGATGGTCTTCCGCCGCATGTACGGCGAGGGAGGACTGGTCCACTACGGATACAAGTTTGTTCCGTTTTCCGAGGACCCCACGGGTCCTCGGAAAACGGATGATTTTTCGGGTCCGGAGACCCGAAAAATCACAACTCGACCGTCCAGAGGCGGTCGCCGACGTAGTGCAAGGTCTTGACCGCCTTGCCCCGGCTCCCCTTCATGCCGGAGCCGGGCATCAGCGCCCGCCCCACCGCCAGGGGCTTCCGGTGGGCCTGCTCCCGCACCACCACCAAGTCCCCCTCCGCCACCCCGGGGTCGGCCTCCACCACCCCGGGGGCCATCACGTCGGCCCCGTTGGCGATGAACCGCACCGCACCGCTGTCCACCACCACGCACCTCCGCGGGGTGGACATCCGCAGGGCCCCCCGCACCGTGGCGAACACCGCGTTTTCGACGAAGAACAGGACGGGCTCCCCGCCGCAGAGGACCAGCCGCTGGCGAGTGTCGGTCTCCGCCTCCTCCATCTTCCCCTCCAGGAGGCGCGCGGCGTCCTCCCCGAAGAGGGCCTCCGCCCGCTGGCGCCAGGCGTCGGCGTCGTCGTGCTTCGCCACGTGGCGGGACTTCACCTTCATGGGCCCACCCCTGGTGTCTCCCCTGGAAAACTTATATACCCCGGTGGGCGCACTACACACTCGCTATGGCCCAGAAGCCCCTTGACATCCTCAACGGAGCCCTCAACTCCCCGGTGCTGGTCAAATTGAAGGGGGGCCGGGAGTTCCGCGGCGAACTCCAGGGATACGACGTCCACATGAACCTGGTCCTGGCCAAGGCCGAGGAGCTGAAGGATGGCACGGAGGCCAAGAAAATGGGCACCGTGATTGTCCGGGGCGACAACGTCGTCTACATCTCACCATAGGGGAGCGGGTCCATGTCGAAGGGCACCCCGTCGTTTGGAAAGCGGCAGACGAAGACCCACATCCGGTGCCGCCGCTGCGGCCATGTGGCCTTCCACCCGAACAAGAAGCACTGCGTGCACTGCGGCTTCGGGCGGTCGCGGAAGCTGAAGCACGGCCCCACGGGGACGCGCCTCACCCGATAAGGACAAAGATATTTAAGGGCCGCTCCGGGCATATCGTTCCTTGGGGACATGTGCGGGATTGTAGGTGTGAGCCTCCGGGAACCATTGGAGCCCCACCGGGCGGCCTACTCCCTCTACTACGGCCTCTACGCCCTCCAGCACCGGGGCCAGGAGTCGGCGGGCATCGTGGTGAGCCGGGACGGGGAGGGGAGCCGCATCTCCAAGGGGATGGGGATGGTCCCCCACATCTTCGCCCCGGATGACCTGAAGCGGCTCCAGGGGAACGTGGGCATCGGCCACGTGCGCTACTCCACCACCGGCTCCTCCCGCATCGAGAACTGCCAGCCCTTCATCATAGACTACAAGGACGGGAGCCTCGCGGTGGCCCACAACGGCAACCTGGTGAACTACGCCCAACTCCGCGCCGGTCTCGAGGGAGAGGGGCGGGTGTTCACCTCCACCACCGACACCGAGGTCATCGCCCACCTCCTCGTCAAGGAGCTCCTTATCCACAAGGACCTGGTGGAGGCGGTCCGCGAGCTCATGCGCATCCTGGTGGGCGCCTACTCCCTCACCCTCCTGGTCAACGGCCGGCTGGTGGCCATCCGGGACCCCCTCGGAATCCGCCCCCTCTGCATCGGCCGCCTGGAGAACGGCTGGGTGGCGGCCTCCGAGAGCGTGGCCATTGACACCCTCGGGGGCCGGTTCCTCCGGGACGTCAAGCCGGGGGAAATCCTCATGTTCAACGGGGCCGACGAGGAGCCCCGGAGCGCCCGCCTCTACCGGGCCGCCACCACCGCCCACTGCATCTTCGAATACATCTACCTGGCCCGCCCCGACGCCATCCTCGACGGCCGCCTGGTCTACGACACCCGGGTCCGCATCGGCGAGCTCCTCGCCGAGGAGCACCCCGCGGAGGCCGACGTGGTCACCTCTGTCCCCGACTCCGGGGTGGCCTCCGCCATCGGATACAGCGACCGCTCCGGCATCCCCTACCGGGAGACCCTGATGAAGAACCGCTACGTGGGACGCACCTTCATCATGCCCGAGGCCGAGATGCGGGACATCGCCGTGAAACTCAAACTCAACGTCCTCGGCCCCCAGGTGAAGGACAAACGGGTGATTGTCGTGGACGACTCCATCGTGCGGGGCACCACCGTCCGCCGCATCGTGGACAGCCTCAAGGCCCGCGGGGCCCGGGAGGTCCACATGCGCATCGGCAGCCCCCCCATCACCTCCCCCTGCTACCTCGGCGTGGACATGAAGTCCAAGGGGGAGCTCATCGCCAGCCAGCACAGCGTGGAGGAGGTCCGCCGGTTCATCCACGCCGACAGCCTCGGATACCTCTCCCTCGGCGGCCTCGTCCGGGCCGTGGGCATGACCGAGAAACACCTCTGCACCGGCTGCCTCACCGGAGTCTACCCCGTGGAGGTCCCCGGGGAGAAATGGACCGCTCGCCAGATGAAACTCAGCCACTTCACTCCATGACATGAAAATCAAGGACCTGCGCCAGGCCATCGAGGCCAAGGGGATGCCCCCGGAGCAGGTGGCCCCCCGGCTGAAGACCATCTCCCACTGGGTCCTCAAGCTCCAGCGCAGCGGGACCTACGAGACCACCGTCCCCGACGACATCGCGGGGCTCAAGAAACTCGGCGAGTTCGGCATCCTCGAACTCGTGGAGAAGAAGACCGGCGCCCGCGCCAAACTGAACGAGAGCGGCCTCGAACTCTACCGGGACTTCCTCGCCAACTACTACTACTCATGAAATTTTGGCTCGCGCGGCTCGCCAAAATTTCACAAAAAAGGGTTCGACCGAGCCCCGCCCCGGATAACCTTTATGCTTTTTCCCGCGAAGCGGGAAAAACACCCCGCGAGCGTGGCGAGCGGGGATAAAATCATGCCCCTCCCCGGCCCCCTCGACCTCCTCCTCTTCTGGCTGGCCTTCCTCCTCGCCTTCGTCCTCTACATCCTGCTCTTCGCCTGGCCCCAGGAGCGCAAGACCCGGTGGGCCCACTGGTGCCCCCAGTGCCAGGCCCCCCGGCGCTGGAAATACTGCCAGACCTGCGGGGAGCGCCTGGAGATACGGAGGGGGGAGGAGCGCCCCAGGTGCTGGCACTGCGGATGGAGGTTCGAGGAGAGGACAGCGTCCACCTACTGCCCCTCCTGCGGGTTCAACCAGACGGGGAAGAGCCCTTAAGGGCCCCCTCCTTGATTGGTGACACCGAGGGCGAAGCCGCAGATTACGCGGATTATTTTTTGTGGGAATCTGTGTAATCTGCGAAATCTGCGGATAAAAACTGTGTCACTCAAACCAGAAGGGCCTCTTTAGGGGCGGTGGGAGGCCGGTTTCTGCCCCGACTCCCTCGCCCTCTGTGCGAGGATGTCCCGCACCCGTTTTTCGGCCTCGGGGAGGTTCCAGTAGAGGGGGAGCCAGAGGAGGGCGCAGCCGACCCAGAAGAGGGTGGAGATGAAGAGGGCCTGCTGGAGCCCCAGGAGGTCCCCGAGGAGGCCGCCGAGGAGGGGGCCGATTCCGGCGCCCACCTGGTTGGTGACGTTGTTGAACCCGGAGACCGAGCCGCGGATTTCGGGGAGGTTGATGTCCTGCATGATGGCGAACCAGTTGGCTCCGGTGAGGGTGGCCAGGATTCCGGCGATGAAGAAGACGTCGAAGGGGACGCCGTATTCCCAGTGTTCCAAGAGGTAGAGGGAGAAGGGGAGAATCTCGGAGGGGTCGCCGGTGAAGCCGGTGAGGCGCGGGATGCCCCGGAGGAGGACGGCGCCCATGAGGACCATGCCCCCGAGGAGGCCGAGGAGGCAGAGGGGGACGCGCCACTGGATGCCCCGCGTGCGGTGGAGCCTGTCCCCCAGGTAGCCCCCGACGATGTTGCCGAGGGCGGCCCCCATGCCGAAGCCGACGAGGTAGAGGGAGGCGAGGAGGATGGGGAACCCCTGGCGGTTGAGGTAGGGGATGGTCCAGAAGGTGAGGATGCCCCAGGGGAGGCTCCCGGGGATGCCCTGGAGGAGGAGGAAGAGGTTGGCCCGCACCTGGTAGAGGACCTTCCAGTCGGAGGGGCGGATTTTGTAGCCGTATGCCTCCCCGGCCGCCACCCGCTCCCGGAATTCGGGCTCGCTGCTGGCCCGCCGGGGCTCCTTCATGAGGAACCAGAAGACCCCCACGGCCACCAGGCCCCCGAGGCCGATGACCTGGAAGGGGAACCTCCAGCCCAGGGTGGGCCCATAGACCACGGCCACCGCGATTCCCGCGAAGGCCCCCACCGCCGGCAGGAGGTTGAGCCAGGCGGCCGCCTTGCCCCGCTGGCCCGGGGGAAACATATCCGCGGACATGGAGAAGGCCACGGGGAAGAAGGAGCCGATGCCCACTCCGCCGAGGGCCCGCACCAGGAAGAGCTGCTCGTAGTTCTGCACGTAGACAAGGGCGTAGGCGGTGATGCTCCACAGGAAGGCCCCGAAGAGCATGATTTTCTTCCGCGAGTAGATGTCGGCCAGGTAGCCCCAGGCAATCATCACCCCCCCGAGGACGAAGATGAAGGCGCTCCCCACCAGCCCCATCTGGGTGTCCGTCAGGCGGAACTCCCGGATGATGAGCTCGTTCAGGGGGAAGACGAGGCCCTGGTCGGAGAAGTTCAGCCCCCCGAGGACCAGCAGGGCGCAGAAGGTCACCAGGGCGGCGCGGGAGCGGGGGGTAGAGGCCATGTTTTCTCCATGCTCGCTTCGCTCGCATGGAGAAAACATAAAGGTTGTTTCAGCGCAGCGAGCCAAAATTTCACGGGGCGAAGCCGCCGGTCTTCGCCTTGCAGGAGGGGCACTGGGCCGCCCCGGATTCGAGGGGCTGGCCGCACTTGTGGCAGTATCGCTTCTGCTCCTCGCGGACAATCATGTTGTGGAAGTAGCGGCCCCCGAGGGTGATGCCCCCGGAGTTGCGGTATTCGGGGACGAGGAGGGAGATGCGGTGGGTGGGCCCTTCGAGGTCGATGATTTCGAAGAACTGGTCGAACTGCTCCCGGGTGAGCCCTGTTTTTTCGCAGAATCGCTTCTTGACGGTGGGGATGGGCATGGGCTCGGGGACCCGCTCCACGAAGCGGAGGGTCTTGTAGACGCTGATGAGTTCGCGGACGAAGGCCTCCTTGGACATGCGGGGGGTCAGCGTGGTCTCGAGTTGGGCGCGGCGCTCCCCCTGGGCCTGGAGTTCCTGGCGGATTTGGCGGTCGCGTTCGGCGGCCCTTTCGGCGGTGCGGCTGGCGCGGGCGGTCTGGCGCATGGCTACCCTACAAGGATGTTCCCACTACAAAAAGCCACCCCGCCCTAATAGGCCCGGCCCAGGAGTGCCCGGTGCTTGCCGGGGGCCCCGCATTTCACGCATCGGGCCTCCGCATCGAGGGGGGAGAGGCCGAGGAGGGCGGACTCGGTCTCGGTCTCGATGGCCTCGGCGCAGTCCTTCTGTCCGCACCAGGTGAGCCAGGCGACCCCCCCTTCGGTGGCCCGGCGGGCCTCCGCCGTGGTGGCGCAGGAGCGGAGCCGGGACTCCATCTGCCGGCGGGCGGCGGCCCGGAGGCTGTCGCCCATCTCCCGGAGGAGCCGCTGGACCTCCTCCGCTCCCCGGTCGAGGGGGGCGGTGGTGCGCTCCAGGGTGTCGCGGCGCACCAGGGTGACCTGGTTCTTCTGGAGGTCCTTGGGGCCGATTTCCACGCGCAGGGGGACCCCGCGGAACTCCCAGTGGTAGTATTTCTCCCCGGGGCGGAGGTTGCGCTCGTCGAGGCGGGCCCGGACCCCGGCCCTCTCCAGGGCCTCCCGGAACCCCCGTGCCGCCTGGAGGACCTGTGGGTTCTCGCCATATGTGATGGGGATGACCACCGCCTGGATGGGGGCCACCGTGGGGGGTATCTGGAGGCCCCGGTCGTCCCCGTGGGTGGCGAGGAGGGCGGCGATGCACCGCTCGGAGATGCCGTAGCAGGTCTGGTGGGCGTGTTTGCGCTCGCCCCCGGGGGCCTCGTATTGGATGTGGAAGGTGCGGGCGAAGTGGTCCCCCAGGTGGTGGATGGTGCCGATCTGGAGGGTGCGGCCGTCGGGCATCATGGTGTCGAAGGCCACGCTGTAGTCGGCCCCGGGGAACTTGTCCCAGTCGGGCCGCCGGGTGATGATGTAGGGGACCCCCAGGTGGTCGAAGAACTCGCGGTATAGTTGGGTGGCGGCCTGCACCTGGGCGTCGGCCTCCTCCCAGGTGGCGTGGACGGTGTGTGCCTCCTTGAAGGAGGTGATTTCGCGGAGGCGGATGAGGGGGCGGGTGTGCTTGGTCTCGTGGCGGAAGACGTTGACAATCTGGTAGATGCGGATGGGGAGGTCGGCGTGGCTCCGCACCCACAGCTGGAACATGGGGTAGATGGCGGTCTCGCTGGTGGGGCGGAGGGCCAGGGGGACCTCGAGATCCTCCCCGCCCCCCCGGGTCACCCAGTAGACCTCCTTCTCGAACCCCTTGATGTGGGCCGCCTCCCTGGCCAACTGGTCCTCGGGGATGAGCAGGGGGAAGAGGGTCTCCTGGTGGTCGCGGTCGAGGAGACTCCGCAGGAGGTCGTAGACCCGGCGCCGGAGGGCGAACCCCGAGGGGTGCCACACGGTGAGCCCCTTCACCGGGTAGCGGTTGTCCACAATCTCGGCGCGCCCCAGGATTTCCTGCCACCACTCCTGGAAGTTGTCCTTCTTCAAGGGGGCGTCAGGCTTCTTCTCCATCGGTGCTCCTCGCTGACTCAAGGGGACGGGTCCCCCCGGAGATATGTTTTTTCCTCCCGCGCGGGGGAGGAGACACCATGAAGGTCACCCTCCTGGGCACCGGGGCCGCCGCCCCCCAGAGGCGGAGGGCCAACACAAGCCTCGCCGCAGAGCACCGGGGAAAACTCACGGTGTTCGACTGCGGCCCCGAGACCCCCCGCCGGCTCCTGGAGGCCGGATACACCCTCGACCGGGTGGACCGGCTGGTGGTGAGCCACGCCCACGGGGACCACATCCTCGGCGTCCCCCTCCTCCTCAAGGGGATGGAGATTCTCGGCCGCACCCGCCCCCTCCACCTCCACGGGCCCCGGGAGGCCCTCCAGGCCGCCCGGCTCCTCACCGAGACCACCTTCGCGGGCTTCTTCCGCAAGCAGCCCTATCCCCTCCGCCTCCACGGGTGGACGGGGCCCCGGGTCTCCCAGGGGGACCTGCGGGCGGCCCGGGCCATCCACGGGGTCCCCGCCTACGCGGTGCGCCTGGGCCCCCTGGTCTACTCGGGGGACACCTCCCCCTGCCCCGGGGTGGTGGAGTTGGCCCGGGGGGCCCGCCTGCTGGTCCATGAGGCCTCGGCCCCGGCCCGCTTCGAGGAGGCCGCCAACCGGTATGGCCACTCCTCGGCCCGGCAGGCGGGAGAGGCCTCCCACCGGTCGGGGGCCCGCCGCCTCCTCCTGGTCCACCTCGACCACCGCTCCCGGCCGCGGCTCCTGGAGAGGGAGGCGGGGAGGGAGACCGGCTCCGACGTGGAGGCGGGGAGCGACCTCCAGAGGGCCCGGATTTAGGCGCGCCGCATCCGGTGGATAAAAAACTGGCGGGGGACGTCGAAAACCCTCGGGCAACCTTTATCTATATTCAAGAGCAGATATCTTTCCAGGTGGGGTTGTTGATGGAACGGGGGAACCCGCGAGGCCTCCAGTTGCCGGAGGCGGCAGAGCAGATACCGGAGCCCGCGCCAGCGGCCCGGGACGCAGAGCCGGTGGACCCGGAGAGGATTCTGCTGGCCCCGGCCGAAACCGGGGGGCGGATGGTGCCGGTCCCCATTGTCTACAACCTCCTGCGGGCCGGCCACACCTATCTGGTCCCCGAGTCCTCCCCGGGGGCCCCCCAGAGTTTCAAGCTCCTCATGGAGATGATGCGGGAGGGCTTCCAGGGGCTCTGCTTCTCCACCATCCACCCCGAGATGCTCTGGGAGGAACTCGGCCCCACCATGAAGCAGGCCCGCACCTGCTGGCTCACCCGCCGCCAGCAGACCGAGCACCCCACCGTCCAAGGGCTCGAGGAGCTCACCCTGATGGTGGAGAAATTCCTGGAGGCGGACCCACGGGGGATTGTGCTCCTAGATGGCTTTGAATACTTGGCGGTCCAGTACAACTTCACCGCCGCCCTCCTCCTTCTCATGGAGCTCCGCGACGTGGTGGCCAGCCACCGGGGCCGCCTCCTGGTGCCCATCAGCACCAAGGCATTCACCGGCACGGAGCGGGCCATGCTGGAGCGCCACCTCGAGGTCTTCCAGCACCCCGGATGGAGCACCGCCGCGCGAAGACGATAAATCCCTTTTCTTTCTTTTGTCACGCCTCGGCTCTTCGAGCCGAGGCTAACGGCAACCTTCGCGTTGTGCTTCGCAAAACGCGAAGCTTGCCTACAAAAGAAAGAAAAGCGATTTTAGTCGGAAAAGAAAGAAAATGGCTTGACGGTAGTATAAATCCCGTATCTATCGGGAGGTCTTCTCAATCTCGGCCTCAATCTGTCCGAGGCGCTCCTCTCCCCCTTTGAGGGTCTCCTCGTAGGCCTCCTTGGAGATGAGCCCGGCGTTGTAGTCCTCGGTGAACTTGCCGAGCATGGCGAGGAGCTTGTCCCGCTCCCGCTCGAGGTCGCCGGTGGACCTCTTGGAGCGCGGGGGGGCTTGGCCTCCCGTTCCGGGGGGCGGGCCCTCTCGGGCTCGGGGAGCATCTCGGTGAGGCGCGGTGGCTCCTCCGTCTCGGCGGCGAGTAGGCTCTGGACCTTGCTGAGTTCGCCGATGATTTCGGAGTCCACCTGGGAGAGCTTCCGGACGCTCTCCTTGAGGCTCTTCTCCATGGAGCCGAGGCGCTCCTGGAGGGGGGCCAGGTTCACCTGGGTCTCCCGCTCCACCTTCCCGGAGAGCTCCTTGAGGCTCTTCTCCATGGAGCCGAGGCGCTCCTGGAGGGCGTCCAGGGAGGCCTGCATCTCCTTGACCTCCTCCTTGGTGAGGAACCCCTTGCAGAGGTTGAGGATGCGGTGGAGGACAATCTCGTGCTCCTGGATTTTCTTGAGGGGGCGCTCCCGGAGCTCCTCGATGTTGGTGCCGATGCTGGAGAGCTTCTTCAGGTTGGCCCGCAGCGCGTCCTCGTAGTCTTCCGCCATCTTCTTTCCAATCTCGCCTTCGCCTCTCGGCTGGAAAAAAGATAAAGGTTTTGGAGGGGGCTTCTTATAGAAAGCGGCCGAGAGTCTCCCCGGGGACGCGCATGGCCCTTGAAATCAAGAGCGAGATGCCCCTGGAGGGGGTGGTGGCATTCTACCAGGCGGTGGAGCGCTTCCACAAGTATCTCCGCCTGGGCGGGAACCCGTCGGGGGACCGCTCCAGCCGGCTCCTCTGCATGGCCCACGCCCGGGAGAACCTGGACACCGCCTACCGGGAGTTCCTCTCGGGATACCAGCTCATCCTTCCCCTCCGGCGGATGGTGAAGCCCCTTCCCCTGACGGGGGAGGTCTCCACGGAGGAACTGGGCCGCATCTTCCGGGCCCAGATGGAGGCCCTGGAGCCCGCGGAGGTCCAGAGGGTGCTGGGACTCCTGAACCGCCTGAAGGAGAAGACCCTGGAGGAGGCCCCGCTGGAGCCGGAGGACGGGGATGTCCGGGGCCTGGTGGAGGTGGCTCTCCAGGTGAAGGCGGCCGCGGAGAAGTTCATCTCGGAGGACCTCCTCGCCATGGTCCGCAAGCACCTGCAGGAGGCGGCCCGGGACCCCGAGGCATTCAAGTCCATGTTCCCCCTCCCGCCGAAGCCCCTGAAGGACGAATACCGCGTTTAATGCTCTTTGCCGTGGGCGGCGGGGACCCGGAAGAGGGGCACGGGGCCGGGGGGCCCGCGCTGCTCGGGGCGGATGTATGGCTTCCCGTGTTTGCCGGTGTAGACCTGGTCGGGGCGGAAGATGCGGTTGTCCTCCAGTTGTTCGAGCCAGTGGGCCAGCCAGCCGGAGACCCGGGCGATGGCGAAGAGGGGGGTGAAGAGGTCGGTGGGGATTCCAATCTGGCGGTAGATGAGGCCGGAGAAGAAGTCCACGTTGGCGTAGACCCCTTTGGTGGCCACCCTCTCATTCATGACGCGCTCGACCTCCCTGGCCACTTGGGCGAGGGTGTTCTCCCCCAGGTGGCGGGAGAGCTGCTCCTCCAGTTTCTGCAGGATGAGGGCCCGGGGGTCCTTGACGCGGTAGACCCGGTGGCCGAAGCCGGGGACCTTCTTCTTGGCCGCCAGCCGCTTCTCCAGGTAGCCCCGGACCCGGTCGGGGCCCCCGACCTCCTCGAGCATGCGGACCACCGCCTCGTTGGCCCCCCCGTGGAGGGGCCCCGTGAGGGCACCGATGGCCGAGGAGACCACGGTGTAGGCGTCGGCCTCGGTGGAGGCGGTGACCCGGGCGCAGAAGGTGGAGGCGTTCATGCTGTGCTCCGCGTGGAGGATGAGGGTCTGGTCGAAGATGCGCTCCACCACCGGGTCGGGGACCTCCTCGGTCATCATGTAGAGGAAGTTGGACGAGTGGGAGAGGTCGTCCCGGGGCTGGAGGGGCTCGTCCCCCTGGCGGATGCGGTGGATGGTGGCCACCAGGGTGGGCAGCTTGGCGATGAGGCGCACCACCGAGTGGCGGCTGAGGTCGGTGTCGTGGACCGACGTCCGGGGATAAAACATCCCCAGGGCCGCCACCGCCGCCTGCAGGCTGTCCATGGGGTGTCCCCCCTCGGGGAGGGCCTTGAGGAAGTCCACCAGCCGGAACTTGAGCCGGCGATGGTGCAAGACCTCGTTGCGGAAGGCCTCCAGGTCCCGGGTGCTCGGGAGTTCACCGGTGAGAAGCAGGTAAGAGGTCTCGATGAAGTCGCTGTGTGCCGCCAGCTCCTCGATGGGATACCCCTGGTACTCCAGGATACCCTGCTCCCCGTCAATGTGGCAGATGCGGGACCGGGCCGCCGGGACTCCCTCCAGGCCGGGGATGTATTCCACCATCTCCTTCACTCGCAACCCTCACCTACGATGGCGGGGACTATATCTTTTTGGCTTCCCGGGTCGAAGGGCGCGCCATGAAGCCCCCCGGGCCCCTCCCCCGCCCCCTGCTGGCCCTGGGGGCCCTGGTGGTCCTGGCGCTGGCCCTCTCCCCCCAGATTCCCCCCCCGCGAATCGACACCCCAGACCTCTCCTTCTGGGACCTCCGGGGCCTGGAGGAGCCCACCCGCGCCACCCGGGAGGCCACCCGCACCATCCCCAACCAGACGGGCCCCCTGGTGGAGTCCCAGGTGCGCTTCTACTCGGAAACCCACAAGGGTGAAACCATCACCATCCATGGTTACCTTTACCATCCCCCCGGCGCGCGGGGGCTCCCCGGCTACATTTTCCTCCACGGATTCGGGGGGCAGGCCGAGGGGGACCTCCAGTGGCTCGCGGAGAACATGAGCCGCCTCTACAATGTCACCACCCTGGCCCTCAGCAGCCCCGGCCAGGGAAAGTCCACGGGACCCGGGAACACCCCGGAGACCCTCGCGCGGGTCGAGGGGGGCCCCCAGGACTCCTACCTGGCCCGCAACGTCTACATGGCCATGCGCGCGGTCACCGTCCTCCGGGGGATGGAGGAGGTGGACCCCGATAAAATCGCCATCCTCGGGGGCTCCCAGGGAGGCGTCACCTCCTTCCTCGCCGCGGCCCTCGACCCCCGCATCCGGGCGGCGGTCCCCGCGGTGGCCAGCGGGGACTTCATTGACAGCGCCCGCCGGGGGAGCGCCCTCAACATCCTGGTCCCCAGCCGCGTCACCGCCGAGAGCCCCGAGACCCGCCGCCTCGCCGGGGCCTTCGACCCCAAGTTCTACCTCCCCCGCCTCCGGAAGCCGGTGCTCATGCTCATCGGGACCGACGACGAGTTCTTCAACTGGCCCGCGGCCATGCGCACCTACGAGGCCCTCCCCGGCCCCCGGGCCATGAGCCTCCTCCCCAACATGGGCCACGCCTACCACGGCCCCTGGAACGACGCGGTCCCCTACTTCCTCGACCACTATCTCCGCGGGGGGCCCCCCTACGCCCGCATCGAAGAGCAGACCGAGCCCCAGCCCGACGGGAGCATCCGCATCACCACCCGCATCCAGAACGCCGACCGGGCCGTCCTCCACACCCGCGGCGAGTTCCCCTGGGACCGATTCGACACCCGCCCCATGGAGCCCCAAGGCGATGCCTGGACTACCTTCCTCCCGCCGGGGGCCACGGGGACCCTCTACTACACCAGCGCCATCGGCCGGGGGGTCATCCAGGACAGCGCCCCCATCCAGGTCCTCCCCCCGAGCCCCCTCCTCCAGGCCCTTCTCTTCCTCATCCCCCTGGGGGCCGCCGCGGGCCTCGCTCATCGGCTCCAGGTCCCCCTCCGGAGGCGGCTCGAAACCCCCGGCGCAAGATTCCGCCTCCTCTGCGCCATCACGGCGAGCCTCGCCACCCTCCTCCCCTTCGCGGAGTTCTCCGGCCGCACCCGCCTCACATTCTGGGAGGCCACCCGCGAATACAGCCCCCAGGTCCACCCCATGCTCCCCCTCCTGGTGGCCGCCGCCACCCTCCTCCTCCCCCTCCTCGTCCTCCGCTGGCCCCGCCTGGCCGGTCTCCTCGCCCTCGTCCCCGCCTCCCTCACCACCGGCCTCATGCTCCTCGCCAACATCCTCTCCAAGGGAATCGTGGCCCTCCTCCCCGGAGGGGGAACCCTCCTCGTCATGGGATGCGGGGCCCTCATCCTCTGGAGCGCACACCAGAGCCGCAGGGAGACGGTCCCGGGCCCGCCGCCGGATGCGGCTCAAGCCCGCGGGTAACTGCCCAGGACCCGCAGGGCCGCCTTCCCCGCGATTCCCGCCAGGGCCGCCCCCACCCGGGGGTCCTCCCGGTGCCCCTCGCAGTCAATGTAGAACACGTAGTCCCCCAGGGCCCGCTTCGCCGGGCGGGACTCGATGCGGGTGAGGTTGATGCGCCGCCGGGCGAACTCCCCCAGAATCTCATGGAGGGCCCCGGGACGGTCCCTCTGCAAGGTGACCAGGATGGAGGTCTTGTCCCGGCCCGTGGGACCCGGGGGCCCGCCCCCGAGGACCACGAAGCGGGTGGTGTTCTCCGGGGAATCCTGGATGTCCCGCCTCAGGACCCGGAGGCCATAGAGGACTGCGGCCCTCTGTCCGGCGATGGCCGCCGTCCCCCCATGGCGGGCCGCGCGGCGGGCCGCCTCCGCCGTGCTCGACGTCTCCCGGAGGCGAACCCCCGGGAGGTGCCGGTGGAGCCACAATCGGCACTGGCCCAGGGCCTGCGGGTGGCTCGCCACCTCCCGCACCCCCCCCACGGGGCCGCGGGAGAGGAGACAATAGCGCACCGGCAGGGGGACCTCCGCGGTGATGGGGAGCGAGTGCTCCCGGAGGAGGTCCATGGCCTCCCCCACCGAGCCCTCCACCGAGTTCTCCAGAGGGATGATGGCCCTCGGGACGAGGCCCCGGGCCGCCGCCTCCACCGCATCGTAGATGGAGCCGCACAAGCGAAGCGGGGCGCGGGGGCTCCACCGGCGGGCGGCCTCCGCGGAGAAGGAGCCCTCGGGGCCCAAGACCGCGATGGGGCCCCGGCCGACCGGGGAGGACCTGCGGGGGGACGCCATGGGGCAATAGTCGGAGGCCCCACACCATAAAGGCTTATTCGCCGATGAACTGCACCACAATCTCCCTCCTCCGAGGCCGGGTATCCATGTCAATGAACACAATCTGCTGCCAGGTCCCCAGCCGCATCCGCCCCTCCTCGACGGGCACGGTGAGGCTGGGGCCGAGGAGGCTCGCCCGGAGGTGGCTGTGTCCGTTGTCGTCCCCCCCGGTGTGGTTGTGGCGGTAGGGGGCCCCCCGGGGGAAGAGCCGCTCCAGTGCCCCCTGAAGGTCCTCCACGGCCCCGGGCTCATGCTCCATGGTGGTGAGGGCCCCCGTGGAGCCGGGGACGAAGAGGGAGACGATGCCCCGGGTGAGATGGGCGGAGCGGATGGCCTCGGCCACCCGGCGGGTGATGTCAAGGACCTGGGTGTTGCCCCGGGTCTCGAACTCCAGGGTGCGGGTCTCGACGCGCATGTCAGAGAGAGGCACGGATAGGTTTTTTATTCTTTCTATCGGTAAGAGAACGTAGGCATGCCCCTGGAACTGGATGAATTGGACCGTAGCCTGCTGAACACCATCCAGTGGGACTTCCCCCTGGTGGAGCGCCCCTTTCGGGCCCTGGCGGAGAAGCACGGGACCACGGAGGAGGATGCCATCGAGCGGGTCGCCCGGATGAAGAAGAACCGCATTGTGCGGCAGATTTCGGCCATCTTCGACACCCGCAACCTGGGATACCGGTCGAGCCTGGTGGCCGCCAAGTTCGACCCCCCATGTCTCGACGCGGGGGCCCGGGCCATCAGCGGCCACCCGGGGGTCTCCCACAACTACCGGAGGAACCACCCCTACAACCTCTGGTTCACCATCGCGGTTCCCCCCCACAGCCGCCTCGGGCTGGAGCGGACCGTGGAAATCCTGGGGGAAAAATCGGGGGCGGGGGTCATCCGGCTCATGCCCACCCTCCGCCTCTTCAAGATTGGAGTGAAACTGGACATCACCGGGGAGGAGGACCCCACCGCCCAGAGCAAATACCAGGGGTTCAGCGAGAAACACCGCACGGTGAAGCACCCCGTCACCCCGGAGGACATCCGGCTCATCCGGGCCCTCCAGAGGGACCTCCCCCTGGTCCCCGAGCCCTTCACGGCCCTGGCCCACGGGGACGGCGATGGCCTCACCGCCCCCCGGCTCCTGGAGGGGGCCCGGCGGTTCCAGGAGCGGAACCAGATGCGCAGGTTCGCCGCTGTCCTCCACCACCGCCGCGCAGGGTTCACGTCCAACGCTATGGGGGTCTGGGCGGTCCCCGCGGAGCGCGCCGAGGACATCGGGGAGAAGATGGCCAACTTCAACGCCGTCTCCCACTGCTACCTGCGGCCCACCTACGAGGACTGGCCCTACAACATCTTCACCATGGTCCACGCCCGCACCAAGCCCGAGTGCGAGAAGGTCCTGGACGCCATCGGCCGGGAGACCGGAATCACAGAGCGGGCTGCCCTCTACAGCACCCGGGAATACAAGAAGGTCCGGGTGGAATACTTCACCGAGGCCGAGACGGAGTGGGAGGCCCAACATTCCTGAGACGCGATGGCGTTGACCTCCACGATTCTGCAGGATTTGGCGGTGGTGTTCGCCCTCGCCCTGGGGGCGGGGCTGGTCTTCTCGCGCCTGCGGCAGTCGGCGGTGATGGCCTACCTGGTGGTGGGGGCCCTCATCGGGCCCGCCTCCCTCCGGTGGGTGTCCAACACCGAGGTGGTGGCCCTCCTGGCCGACCTCGGCGTGACGCTGCTGATGTTCTCGGTGGGGCTGGAGTTCTCCTTCTCCAAGTTCCGCCGGGTGGGGTTCGCGGCCCTCTTCGCCACCCTCTTCAAGATGCTGCTGATGGTTGCCCTGGGGAACGCCGCCGGTGGCCTCCTGGGGTGGTCCCCCCTGGAGTCCCTCTACCTGGGGGCGGCCCTCTCCATCAGCAGCACCACCATCATCGTGAAAATCCTCCGGGACATGGGCCAACTGGAGCACCGCCACGGCCAGCTCATCCTGGGAATCCTCATCGTGGAGGACCTGGCCGCGGTGGTCCTCCTCGCCCTCCTGGGCTCCGCCTCCCTCATCGGCCGCTTCTACCTGGGGGAGGTGGTCTCCACCGTCCTCGGGGTCCTGTTCTTCTTCTTCATGGTCCTCCTGCTGGGGCTCCGGTTCTACCCCCGCTTCCTGGACCGGGTCCACGAGCAGTTCCATTCCCGGGAGCTCACCATGCTGGGGGCCCTCGGGTTCGGCCTCGGCCTCGCCCTCCTCTCGGGGCGGGGCGGCTTCTCCGCGGCCCTCGGGGCCTTCCTCGCGGGGATGATTGTGTCGGAGGCCCGCTGCCGGGAGGAGGTCCACCGCACCCTCGGCCCCCTCCGGGACCTCTTCGCCATCCTCTTCTTCGTCAGCGTGGGGATGCTGGTGGACCCCCGGGTCCTCGGGGGACACCTGCCCACCGTGGCCCTCCTCACCCTCCTCACCGTGGGGGGACGCCTGGCCACCAACAGCCTCGGCCTCTACCTCACCGGCCAGGGGGGCGCCACCGCCCTCGCCGCCGGGATGGGGCTGGTGGGCATCGGCGAGTTCTCCTTCGTCATCGCCCGCCAGGGGGCCGACCTGGGAGTCACCCGCCCCTTCCTCTACCCCCTCATCGTGTCGGTGGCCGTGGCCACCACGTTCCTGACCCCCCCGTTCATCCGGGCGAGCCCCCGCCTGGTCTCCGAGATTGACCGGCGGGCCCCCCGCCGGGTGAAGAACTTCTTCGGGGCCCTCACCTCCTGGCTCACCCTCTTCGCCGGGGCCGCCCGCCGGGACCGGGAGGTCACCCGGGTCCTCTCCCGCAAGTTCCTCGACATCCTCGCCAACACCCTCATCATCATCGCCATCTGGACCGTGGCGCGCTCCATCTCCACCTACCTCACCGGGACCCCCCTGGGGGAACTCTTCGACCGCATCACCCCCCCGTGGATGGACGTGGCCCGCCTCGCCCTCCTCCTCGCCCTGGTCCTCACCCTCCCCTCGGCCATCCTCATCCTGCGGAGAATGAGGGAGATGACCGACTACTCCCTCCAGGTCCTCGGGCAACACGCCCCCCCATTCGCCAACCCCACCGTCCATGCCTCCATCCAAACCACCGTCTCCCTCTCCATGGCCCTGGTCCTCCTCCTCGCCTTCGCCCCGGTGGCCCTCCAGGAACTCGGCGGAGACGGAGGCATCCTCCCCGGCCTCGCCCTCCTCACCCTCGCCATCCTCCTGGGGGTCCTCTTCTGGAACACCATCCGCCGCTTCCAGGGAGACCTGGAGGAGACCGTCCGCGACACCCTCCTCACCCCAGCTCGGCCCGACCCGAACCCTCCCGCTGAAGACGTCCACCGCCGCGGTCGGGTCTCTTCT
>JACQPP010000125.1 GCA_016207465.1 Methanobacteriota archaeon | reverse complement strand
CCTCTGCTGCTCGGCGATGGCCTTTTCCAGGTCACGAATCCGTTTTTGTTCGGCCTCGCACATCGAGACCAGGATTATTTATGAGGTTCCCGATAGACTTTCTGGGTCAGGAAGCTGACCATTCACCCGATAGACTTTCTGGGTCAGGAAGCTGACCATTCACGAATCTTTCTTACTTGACGACGACCACCGAGCACTTCGCCTGTGCCACGACGGCGCTGCTCACGCTCCCCAGGAGGAAGCGGGCGACGTTGGAGAGCCCCCGGTTGCCGATGACCAGGAGGTCGGCCCGGCTCTTCTCGGCGTGCTTCACCAGCTCCCCGGCCACATGGCCCTCCAGGAGGGCGGTCTCGGCCTTCACCCCGGCGCCGGCGGCCTTCTCCCGCAGGCCGGCCAGCATCTTCTCCGCCGCCTCCCGGCGGGCCCGGGAGATGGCCTCCATCTGGACGTAGGCCGCCTCCCCGGCGAAGGCCACCGGGACGCCGACTACGTGGGCAATCTCCAGCCGGGCCCCGGAGTCCCGGGCGAGCTTCAGGGCCACCTCGAAGGCCCGCTCGCCGGGCTTGGAGCCGTCCACCGCCACCAGAATCCGCTCCATGTCAGTCGGAGTGCGCCCAGCCGTTCTCCTTGACGATGAGCACGTTGCACTTGGCGCGGTCGGCGACCCCCCGCGACACGCTCCCCAGGAGGAGCCGGCGGACCCCGGAGAGCCCCCGGTTGCCCACCACCAGCAGGTCGGCCTTGGTCCGGCGGGCGTAGTTCACCAGCTCGGTGGGGACCTCCCCCTCCAGCACCTGGGAGCGGACCTCCAGCTTCCAGTCGCGGGCCTTCGCCGCGTGCTTCTGGAGGAGTTCCCCGGCGTCCCTCTTCTGGGCCTCCAGGGCCTCCTTGAGGCTCATCATCTCCTTGCGCCCCCGGGGGTTCTCGGGGCCCGTGATGACCGTGACCACCTCCAGGGTGGCCCCCATGGCATCGGCAATCTGCACCGCGGTCTGGAAGGCCATCTCCCCGGGCTTCGAGCCGTCCACCGCCACCAGGACCTTCTTCATCCTCGGGACCCCGACTATCTCTCCCGGACTCCAGGGATATAGATTGCGACCCAAACATTTAAATAAATCCGGTGAGGGGTTCCCCTGAGGTGAACCATGGCGAACCAGGGGGACCTATTCCGTGACCTCGTCGAGAGGGTGACCGGGAAGGAGACCGCCCTCACCCTCGACCTCGAGAACGTGGGGCTGGAACTCGGAGACCGGAGAATCACCCTCAACGGCCGCGTCAACCTCTCCATGTCCACCCTGAAGTAGCCCCACAACCATGCCCACTGAACTTACCCAGATCAAGGGGGTCGGTGCCTCCACCGCCCGCCGCCTCGCCCAGGCCGGATACAGCACCCTCCAGGAGGTGGCCCTGGCCCGGGCCGCGGAACTCGCCGAGAAGGCGTCCATCCCCCCGGCCGCCGCCCGCTCCATCATCAACAATGCCCGCAGGGCCGGGGTCGAAAAGGCCGCCAAGGGGGTGGAGGGGGTCATCACCGAGGCCGAGAAGACCGCCCACCGCACCGCCCGCGAGGCCAAGAAGGCGGTCCGCCGCACCGCCCGGGCCGTCGAGGAGGCCATCGAGGAGCCCCCCATCGAGGAGCGCGAGGGATTCCTCACCGAACTCTGGAAGAACCTCGACAACGGCGAGCAGACCTGGGAACTCGACCTCGACCAGTACGCCGTCGAGACCCCCGAGGGGCCCCGCGGCCCCACCGGCCGCATCACCATCAAGGTGGAGGTTCTCAAGTAGCCATGCTCGGCTTCGAAGGCGTCCTCGGGGACTGGCTCGACCGCATCACCGACGACCGTGGCGGCCTCCTCATCGACCTCGACCGGCTCGAATTCCCCTGGGGTTCCGCCCACCTCCGCACCAGCGGCCGCATCCGCATCGAGCGAATCGAGACCCCCCGCCCCCCTGTGCCCCGGAGAGCCACCCACAAGAGACGCCATGGTTAAGACCTTCACTTTCGTGAACGCCGAGGCGGGCCACGCCAACCGGGTCTACCAGGGGCTCAAGCGGGTGGCCAAGAAGATTGACGCTGAAGTCTACGGCCTCTTCGGGGAATACGACTTCCTCGTCATCAGCGACAGCCAGAACCTCAAGGGGGCCACCAAGAAGATTGTCCAGGACATCCAGAACATCGAGGGCGTCTGGACCACCCGCACCCTCGTGGAAGCCGAATTCGACTGAAACCGCCCCCCGGAAGTCGGCCCACTTGGCCTATGTATATGCTCTTCTGAATCTTAATTACGGTGTCCACCCCCATACCCCCTCGACCATGCCCCCCAAGCCTCGCTTCCTGGACACCACCCTCCGCGACGGCGAGCAGACCCCCGGAGTCAACCTGACCCCCGACGACAAGATGTCCATCGCCGCCGCCCTCGACTCCCTCGGGGTGGACGTCATCGAGGCGGGCTCCGCCCCCGTCTCCGACGGGGAGCGCTCCGCCATCCGGGCCATCGCCAAGGCCGGCCTCCGGGCCGAAATCTGCTCCTACACCCGCGCGGTGAAGGCCGACATCGACCACGCCCTCTCCTGCGACGTGGACTCCATCCACTTGGTGGTCCCCCTCTCCGACCTCCACATCACCCAGAAGCTCAAGAAGACCCGGCCCCAGGTCCTCGAGGCCAGCCTTGATGCCGCCCGCTACGCCAAGGACCACGGCCTCCAGGTCGAGTACAGCGCCGAGGACGCCAGCCGCGCCGACTTCCAGTTCCTCTCCGACGCCTACCGGGCCGCTGCCCAGGTCCCCGTGGACCGCATCTGCTTCTGCGACACCGTGGGCGTCCTCCAGCCCCGGAAGGTGGAGGAAATCTTCCAGGCCCTCCGGGCCCTCGGCCCCCCGGCGGCCTTCCACGGCCACAACGACTTCGGCCTCGGCACCGCCAACTCGGTGGCCGCCCTCCTCTCCGGTGCCGCCCAGGCCCACGTCACCATCAACGGCCTCGGGGAGCGGGCGGGCAACGCCAGCCTCGAGGAGGTGGTCCTCGTCCTCGAGCGCCTCCACGGCATCCCCACCTCCATCCGCAAGGAGAAACTTTACGAGGTCTCCAAGCTCGTCTCCCGCCTCACCAAGATGCCCGTGGGCCTCTCCAAGCCCGTGGTGGGCGAGAACGCCTTCACCCACGGCTCCGGCATCCACATCCACGGCATGCGCGCCGACCCCGCCACCTACGAGCCCATCCCCCCCGAGCTCGTCGGGCGCACCCGCCGCTTCGTCTTCGGCAAGCACACCGGCAAGGCGGGCATCGAGATCAGCCTCCAGGAGCTGGGCCTCCGGGCCCGCCCCGAGCAGGTGGACGAAATCACCCGCCGGGTCAAGGAACTCGGCGACAAGGGGTTCAAGGTCACCGACGCCGACCTCAAGGCCATCATCGACTCCGTCCTCCAGGTGGGCGCGGAGCCCAAGGTCAAGCTCAAGGAACTCTCGGTGGTCTCCGGCAACCACATGACCCCCACCGCCAGCATCACCCTCCAAGTCAACGGCCGCGAGGTCGTCGAGGCCGCCACCGGCGTGGGCCCCGTGGACGCCGCCATCAACGCCATCCGAAAGGCCATGGCCGGGGCCAAAGACATCGAGCTCGTGGAATACCACGTGGACTCCGTGACCGGGGGGACGAACGCCGTGGTCCTCGTCATCGTCAAAATGGCCCGCGGCGACAAGGTTATTACCGCCCAGGGAGCCAGAGAGGATATCATCATGGCCAGCGTCGAGGCGGTGCTGGCCGGAATCAACCGACTGCTATGAGCGACAAGATGAAGGCGGCCTTCGCCATGGTCCGGGCCCTCCACGAGGAGGAGGGGGTCACCCACGTCTTCGGCCACCCCGGCGGGGCCATCCTCCCCTTCTACGACGCCCTCTACGACTCCCCCATCACCCACCACCTCATGCGCCACGAGAGCGGGGCAAGTTTTGCGGCCGACGGCTTCGCCCACGCCACCGGCCAGGTCGGCGTCTGCGTCGCCACCAGCGGCCCCGGGGCCACCAACCTCGTCACCGGCATCGCCAGCGCCTGGATGGACTCCATCCCCATCCTCGCCATCACCGGCCAGGTCCCCCGCCCCATGATTGGCCTCGACGCCTTCCAGGAGAGCGACGTCACCGGCATCACCCTCCCCATCACCAAACACAACTGGCTCGTCCTCAACCCCGACGAGGCCCTCTCCAGCCTCAAAGAGGCCTTCTTCATCGCCGCCCACGGCCGCCCCGGCCCCGTCCTCGTTGACGTCCCCCGCGACGTCCAGCAGCAGGAGGTCACCTACCACTACCCCAAGAAAGCGGACATCCGCGGATTCAAGCCCACCACCAAGGGCCACCCCGGACAAATCCGCAAGGCCGCCGAGGCCCTCCAGGCCGCCGAGCGCCCCCTCATCATGGCCGGAGGCGGCGCCATAGCCTCCAACGCCTCCAAGGAACTCCACGAATTCGCCACCACCCACCACATCCCCGTCATCACCACCCTCATGGGCAAAGGGGCCTTCCCCGAGCGCCACGACCTCTTCCTCGGACAACCCGGGATGCACGGGACCAAATACGGCAACCACACCATCATGCAGGCCGACTGGATCATCGGCGTCGGAATGCGATTCGACGACCGCGTCGTCGGCCTCGCCGAACACTTCGCCCCCCAGGCAAAATTCATCCACATCGACGTGGACCCCGCCGAAATCGGGAAAAACAAGCAGGCCCACATCCCCATCGTCGGCGAGGCCCGCCAGATACTCCACGAGCTCACCCGCGAGACCCGCCCCCGCAGCCACGACCCTTGGCTCCAGCAGATTGCCCAGTGGAAGAAGGAGATGCCCCTCGGCTACAAGAAGAAGAGCGGCAACGGGGTCATGCCCCAAAACATCTGCGAACTCCTCAACCAGGTGGCGCCGGACGCCATCATCACCACCGACGTCGGCCAGCACCAGATGTGGATGATGCAACTCTACCAGTGCAACGAGCCCCGCCAATTCCTCACCAGCGGGGGGCTGGGCGCCATGGGATACGGCCTCCCCGCGGCCATGGGGGCCAAGGCCGGCCGCCCCGACAAGACCGTCATCAACGTCAACGGCGACGGCAGCTTCCTCATGTCCTGCATGAACCTCCCCGTCTCCGTGGACGACCACCTCCCCATCACCATCGTCATCTTCAACAACCACTACCTCGGCATGGTCCGCCAGTGGCAGGACGTCTTCTACAAACAGCGCTACAGCGGCTCCTCCTTCACCGAGAGCAAGACCGACTTCGTCAAGGTCGCCGAAGGCTTCGGAGCCGAAGGCCTCCGCGTCACCAAAGACAACGAAGTCGAAGACGCACTCAAAGACGCCATCCAGGCCCAGAAGAAAGGCAAGACCATGCTCCTCGACGTCCACATCGACCCCAAGGAGAACGTCAGCCCCATGGTCCCACCGGGGGGACGGATTGACCAGATGATGGACTTGGCGGGATAACCATGCCCAACTACAAGCGCTACGGACTCAAGCGGCTCAAGGAGATACAGGCTCTCCACAAGTCCCTGGAGCGCGACACCCGGAGCCTCGACGCCTACATCCAGCGCCGCGAGGCCCGGAAGGCCAAGCGGGGGAAGAAGTAGCCCCCGGTAACATTTTTGTCTCCACTCCCCCATCTGCCCCCAATGGCCCTCTACTTCGAAGACCTCAAGGTGGGCGACAAATTCACCACCGCCCGCCGCACGGTGACGGAGGCCGACATCACCGCCTTCGCCGGGCTGTCGGGGGACTTCCACCCCCTCCACACCGACGAGGAGTATGCGAAGAAGGGGCCGTTCAAGGGGCGCATCGCCCACGGGATGCTCACCCTCTCCATCGCCTCAGGGCTCAAGGTGCGCCAGGGGCTCTTCACGGACACCCTCATCGCCTTCCTCGGCATGGAGGGGCTCCGCTTCACCGCCCCGGTCCGAATCGGGGACACCATCCACGTGGAGACCGAGGTCCTGGAGAAGCGCAGGACCTCCGACGGCAAGCGGGGAGTGGCGAAGACCCGTTCCCTCATCAAGAATCAGAAGGGGGAGACCGTGGCCGAGGAGACCACCGCATTCATGGTCAAACTCAAAGAAACCGGGGGAGGGAAGCGATGACACAGCGGGGCAAGGAGGGGAGCCGCCCCCGGGAGCCAGCCTACACCCCGGCGGGGAGCCTCTGGTATACCCCGGAGGAGGCCCGCTTCCAGGGGGAGGTCCACGACTACGTGCAGAGGGTGGTGGCCCCGGAGGCCGAAGCCATCGAGCGCGAGAACAAGTATCCCCGGGACCTCCTGCGCCGCCTGGGCAGGGACGGCTACATGGGGGGATTCTACCCCAAGGAGTTCGGCGGCCAGGGGCGCGGGGTGGCCCTGGAGTCCATCGTGGCCGAGGAGTTCTCCACCGTCTCCGCGGCCCTCGACATGTGCCGCATCGCCTCCACCGTCCTCTTCGGCATGCCCGTCTACCGCTTCGGCACCCCCGAGCAGCGCAGGAAGTTCGTCAAGCCCCTCCTCACCGCCGAGAAAATCGGGGCCATCGCCATCACCGAGCCCGAGGCGGGGAGCGACACCGCCGGCATGAAGACCCGCGCCGAGAAGAAGAACGGCACCTACATCCTCAACGGGAAGAAGCGGTTCATCACCAACGGCTCCCAGGCCGACCATGTGCTGGTCTTCGCCATCACGGACCCCCGGGCCCACCCCCACCAGGGGATGGGTGCCTTCGTAGTGGAGAAGGGGATGAAGGGCTTCCGCGCGGTGAAGGACTTCGAGCTGATGGGGATGCGGGGGGCCCGCGTCAGCCAGCTGGAGTTCACCGACGTGGAGGTCCCCGTGTCCAACCGCATCGGGGGGGAGAAACAGGGGTTCCAGGTCCTCATGGACGAGCTCGACACCGAGCGGGTCTGCATCGCCTCCGGGGCCGTGGGATACGCCCGGGGGGCCTTCGAGATTGCCGTGCGGTATTCCTCGGAGCGGGTCCAGTTCGACCAGCCCATCCGCCGCTTCGAGGGGGTCTCCTTCCGCATCGCCGAGATGGCCACCCAGATTGAGGCCGCCCGGGGGCTCACCCTCCAGGCCGCGCGCCTCGTGGACCAGGGCAAGCCCGCCACCAAGCTCGCGGCCATGGCCAAGTTCTTCGCCACCGAGGCCGCCGTGGAGGTCACCAACGGCTCCCTCCAGGTCCTGGGGGGCATCGGGTACACCAAGGAATACCCCGTGGAGCGCTACCT
>JACQPP010000124.1 GCA_016207465.1 Methanobacteriota archaeon | reverse complement strand
TTCCCCCCGGGCCCCCGCCGCCAGCAGGAGAACCAGCAGACACAGAACGCGGAAAGACCACAGGCTTGTGCGCGTCATCAACAGGCCCTGGGCAGAAACGCAGGATGCAGATTGGGTGGAGAAAAGATGCAACGGATTTCAAGGGACCGCAGACAACAGAAGAAAGAATCCCCGGGACCTGGCGGCAGAGGGATGTTGGGGGAGGTTGGGGAAGATGCGCCCCGGCCTCCGGGCCCCGAGGATGGCGTGTCCGTCTCGGACTTCCACCTGGAGAGCACTCCGCGGAAACAGGGGATGGAGATTCCGGTGAAACACGGCGCAACCGGTTCCGGAGTTTATCCACAGATTACGCAGAGGCCAGGGAGACGCGGGCCCCCCCGGGGCCCATCGAGGCAAGGCGCACGCGAAGGCCGCCGACCTCGGCCTCCCCGGGCCCCTGGAACCGGTGCTCCAGGGACAGGGTCTCGCCCCCCGCCCCCTGCCCCAGGCTCCACACGAGGACAGCAGGGCGGGGCTCCGCCCCGGGAATCTGCTGGAGCCGGTATTCCAGGAGATAGTCCTTGTCCCCGGCGAACCGGAGGCTCCGCCCCTGCCCGTTCTCCCGGGGCTCCAGGGTGACTTCTCCCCGCGCCCGGCCCAGACTGCGCGGGCGGCTCCCCAGGAGGCGTTCCTCGTTCACCGGGTCCAGCAAGGGCTCCCCGCTGTAGGCCCGCCCCATCAGGCTGAACTCCTCCCCCTGGTTGTCCAACAGGGTGTAGCGGCCCCGGCCCCGGTAGTCGAGGTAGTGGGCGAGCTCGTGGGCCAGGATGCGCACCATCACCCCCTCGGGGTCCCGCGCATAGCCGTTGCCCCCGTAAAATGTCCCCGTCACGATGCAGGCCATGGCCCCCCGGCACTGGGGCTGGAACCACCCGTATCCTGGGCTCCTTGACCACACGTCCTGGAACCTCGGGTCGTAGGGGCTGGTGGGGTCCACCACCACGACCACATCCACCGGAGCCGTCATCCTCTTCTCGGCGGCCTGGAGCGCCTGCTGGACCCAGAGGTCCCGGCTGTCCATGTAGGAGATGGAGCCGGGGGAGCGCAGGGGCAGGGGGAGCCGCAGCCAGCCGGTGGTCTCCACCTCCAACTTCACCCGCCCGTAGGTGAGAGAGTCCATATACCACGTCAGCCTGGGGGCGAGGACCTCCCGGAACCACTCCGCGCCGTGGTCCCCATACCAGGGGTCCACCAGCGCGGGGCTTGGCCTGCCGAGGGAGGGCTCGTAGAGGTCGGAGGGGGAGGCAAGGACCACCAGCACACGAACCTCCCCGGGGAGGGAGGAGGCGGCCGCAGACGCGGAGAGGAGAAGGAGTCCCAGTAGGAGGAGGGCTTCCCGCGCCATGGGAGAGCCCTCCGCGGAAACAGGGGAATCCGATTTGGATGAGCCCGCCCGCAACCGGTTTTACAGAAACAGGTCCGCCTGCGGATGCAACCGGTTGCAATAAACTTTTTTAGCCACAGTTATCCGCAGATGACGCAGATTTCACAGATGGTTTTTGCCATCTGTGTCATCTGCGGTATCTGCGGATAACGTAAGCAATCGCGGGGGGGTCGGCCCCGGGCTCACTGACCCTCCCACCCCCCATACCGGCCCGCACGGGGGAATGGACTCCGATACCCACACCATTCCGGGGCCATGGGGAGCCCTCGGGCGAAACAGGGGATGCAGGTTCGGGGGAGAGGGGACGCAACCCGTTTCAGAGCAGTCCGCGGAGGCGCGAGGCCAGACTGCCCACATCCAGGGGCTTCGGGAAGAATGCCTTCGCCCCCGGCGGGGGCCAGGGGCCCGCGGGGGCCGCCCCGGACATGAGCGCGACGGGGAGCCCCGGGCGAATCCGGTGGATGGCCTCCATGGCCTCGACCCCGGAGATGCCCGGCATCACGACATCCATGAGGACCACGTCTTGGGGCTCCCCGGAGACCTGCTGGATGGCCGCCTCCCCGGAGGCGGCGGTGGAGACGTGGAACCCGGCCTCCTCCAGGGTCTCCCGCAGGAGTTCCACGATGTCCGGGTCGTCGTCCACAACCAGGAGTCGGAGAGGGGTGTGAGAGGCAGGGTGGGGCATGGGTCGGAAACGGATTCCTGGAAAACCACTTGTGGGGGGGGGCTTATGTCTGCCCCCAAAACAGGGTGAAACTGGTTTCACCCCCGGTTGACGCGATTCAACCCGGGTCGCTGATGCGGAACCGGGTGCAACGCGGATAAGTTAGGGTTCTATAAATCAGTTTCTGATACGTCCCGAGGGTTGAAGTGACGCAGGCGGATAGGATAGGAGTCGAGGTGAACCGCCATCCCCGGCGGGGCGGAGTCGCCGGTGGGAGAACCCGGCCTCCTCCAGGCCCGCTGACGGTGAGAGCAAGCGCAGGCTGTGAAGAACAATGTGTTCCGCATAGTCCTCGGCCCCCTCGCGGCCCTGGCCGCCATCGGCGCCGTCGAGGCGCTGGCGTGGACCCCCTTCCGCATCCCCAACGCCCCCGCGGTCATCCTCCTGGCGGTCGTCTTCTCTGCATTCGCCAGCGGGCTGTGGCCCGGGCTGTTCACCGCCGGGGCCGGGTGGGCCTATTTCGCCTACTTCTTCTCCCTCCACGGCCAGTCCGGCCAGCTCTTCACCTATAGTCCCGACGACTACCGCCGGGTATTGACCTGGGCCCTCGCGACCCCTGCCATGGCGCTGATGGTAGGCGTCCTGAAGCGCCGCTCCGAGGTCCTCGCCCGCGAGCAGGCGGCCCGCTCCGAGGCCGAGAGAAGCCTGGAGACCCTGGAGAGGGCCCACGCCGACCTCCGGTCCGCCCAGGAGCGGCTGGTGGCCTCGGAGAGGATGGCCGCCATCGGACAGATGGCCTCCCGGCTGGCCCATGAAATCAACAACCCGCTCACGGTGATGATGGGGTACCTGGAGCGCCTCAAGGCGGGGGCGCATGGGGACCCCCGGATGGCGGAGACGGTGGGGAAGGTGGAGGCGGCCACCCTGCGGGTGCGGGACCTGGCCCAGGGGCTCCTGGACCTGGCGCGGGCGAGCCGGATGGAGATGTCCCCGGTCCGGGTGGAGGGGGTGCTGGAGGATACCCGGAGGATGCTGGCGGAGGACCTGGAGAAGCACAGGGTGCGGTTGGAGTGGGGAGTTCCCCCTGCCCTGCCCACGGTCCAGGGGAGCGGGGAGCACCTCCAGCGGGTCTTCTCGAACCTGTTCCTGAACGCACGGCAGGCCATGCCCCAGGGGGGGACCCTCACGGTGTCGGCGGCCCCCCGCAACGGGGAGGTGCGGGTCTCGGTGGCCGACACCGGGGTGGGAATCCTGCCGGAGAACCGCCCGCGGCTCTTCGAGCCCTTCTTCACCACCAAGCGGGGGACGGGGACCGGGCTGGGGCTCGCCATCTGCCAGCAGGTGGTCTCCCAGCACGGGGGGCGCATCGAGGTGGAGAGCGAGCCGGGGAGGGGAGCCACGTTCACTATCGTCCTGCCCGCATCCCCGCCGGGGCCGGGGGGACCCCCATGAAACCGGTTTCAGTGGGTTTCAGCGGCGGCTCCATCCGGGGGCCCGGCGGCAGATGCCTGTGTCCATGTCCATCTCTTCCCCCTCCCTCCCCGGGTTGGAGGGGGCCATGAGGCCCCGCATCCTGCTGGTGGAGGACGAACCCGGGGTGCGGGAGATGCTCTCGGGGTGGCTGCGGGAGGCGGGGCTCAGCCCGGTGGCGGTGGGCTCGGTGAGGGAGGGGATGGAGCGCCTCTCCGGGGGGCTCTTCGATTTGGCGCTCATTGACCTGGGTCTGCCCGACGGCAGGGGGACCGACCTGGTCCCGGTGGCGCGGGGACTCGGCGTGGCGCCCATTGTGCTGACCGGAGCCGCGACCCCGGAGGAGGCCCGGCGGTGCATCGGGCTGGGGGCGGTTGACCTGCTCACGAAGCCGGTGGAGTCGGGAAGGCTCGTGGAGGCGGTGAGGGGACACTGTTCCCCCCGGGGCCCCGCAGAGGCGCGGTATAGCATTCTGGTGGTGGAGGACGACCCCGATGTGGGGCAGGCGGTGCGGGACCTCCTGGAGGGGTCGGGGTTCGACGTGGCGTGGGCCCGGGACCCGGAGGAGGGGCTGCGCCTCTGCGAGGCGCGGGCCTTCCCGGTCATCCTCTCCGACTGGAAGATGCCAAAGATGGATGGATTGCAGTTCCTGGAACGGGCCCGGGTGCGCATCCAGCCCCATCCCTTCACGATTCTCTTCACCGGCCTCGGCTCGGTGGAGCGCGCGGTGGACACCGCCAAGCGGGGGGTGGACGAATACCTGGAGAAGCCCTTCAAGCCCGATGTCCTGCTGGGGCTGGTGGAGCGGGGGCTCCAGCGGAGCCTCTGGCTCCGCCTCCCCCACGGGATGGCCCCCGGCGCCGCCTATGCCGTCGTCGGCGGGGGGCGGCAGGCCGTGGATGGTCTCCTGGAGCAGATGGGGCGAGTGGGGCCCCCGGTGGTCTCCCTGGTGTGGGGCTCCGCTTCCAACGGGGGGCCGAGGTGGAGCGTGGACATCTCCCAGTCCACGGCCGGCGCGGGGCTCCAGAGGGACCCGCGGGGGACCCTCCAGCAGGCGCTCCCCGAACTCTCCCGCTGCCCCCGCGTGGTCCTCCTGGAGTGCTGGGAGTCCCTCCGCGCCGAACATGGCTTCGACGGGGCCCTCCGGGTGGTGCAGGCCCTCCGGGAGGTCGTGGAGGCCCACCGGTGTGCGGCCCTCGTGCCGGTGGAGCGCGGTGCATTCGCCGACACCGAGTGGAGCCGCTTCACCTCAGGCCTCCGGGTCCTCGACCTCTCCGGCCCCAGCGGAAGGGCCGAGGGGTGGAGGCGGACCCAGGGGAACCTCGGCGGGGACGAGAAGGCCCTCTTCGAGCGCGCGGTGGCCTCCGGGGGCTCGGTCCTCCAGTCGGACCTCGTCGCCAACCTCGGGATGTCCAAGGCCAAGGTGACCCGGGTCCTCTCCCGCATGGAGTCCCGGGGCCTCCTGGAGCGGAAGCGCGAGGGGATGGGGAACCGGGTGGTGCTCAAGTAGGCGGGGGGGACATCACCTACTTTCCGATAACGGAAACTATAAGTTCCGGGGTAGCCTCGTTCTCTTTGATGACGGTTTCACGCAGACCCCGGGGCCGAAACGGAAATGGCGTGGTCCGAGTGCCCGAGGAGGCGGCCACCCGTCTGGGGCTGATTTTCGAGCAGATTCAGAACACCCAGGCGAAACTGGAGATTCTGCAGGAGCAGTGGCGCCACTCTTTCGAAGAGCATCGCATCGTCAATCCACGCATGGCCCGCATCCACCGGAATCTGGGCCGCCAGCTGGACCGGTTCGTTGGCCTGCTGGAGCAGGAGCAGCGCAGAATCGAGCGGCAGGCCCGGGAATAGAACCCGCGCAAAAAACCGCCCTCTGCCGCCTCTTCATAACATTTAAGAACCCCTGGCCCCCAGGGAGTGATACCTCCCATGGCGGAGAAGAACCCCCTGCGGGTCACCATTGCCCTGGACGACGAGACCGGGGACCTCTTCCAGAAGCTGAAGAGCGAGACCAGCGCGAGCCAAAGCGAGATTATCCGGCGGGCCCTGAAGTTCTACCACGAGCACAAGGACCTGGTGGAGTTCTCGGGGGACCGGCGGCTCTCCACCTACCTGGAGATGCTCCCCAGCGGGGAGCACGTCATCCTCGACGTGGACCACTGGCTCCTCTTCCTCAAGGTGCTGGAGGCGAGCCCGGAGCGCCAGCAGTTCTGGGACGGGAACAAGGCGGTGGCCCGGAGCCACGCCGAGCAGCTCTCGGGGAAGATGCGGGGGCCCCGGGACCTCCTGGAGCGCCTCGCCGACTGCAACTTCTACAAGCTCATCCGCAACAGCGACAGCGACTACACATTGCTCCTGGCGAACGACGCCACCAAGCGGTTCGTGAAGACCGTGGTGGAGGACTTCGCCGAGGCCATGGGGTTCCCCGTGGAAATCAAGGAAGACTTCGGGAAACTCCGGGTGAAGGTAAAAAAGTAAGGCAGTTTATCCGCAGATTACGCAGATTTCCGCAGATAAAATTGAATCTGTGTCATCTGCGTTATCTGCGGATTCCCGTCCACCGCCGCACCATCCGCTCCACCACCCGGTCCAGGTTCCCCCGGTTGTCGAAGCGGGCCGCCCGCTCCAGCCTCTCCTCCGGCCACCCCTTCATCCCCCGGAGGGTCTCCGCCAGGAGTGGGGCGGCCCGCACCAGGTTGTCCACGATGGTCACCGTGGCTGTGCGGGCGGTGCGGGAGAGGGGGTTGAGGTCCACCGCAACCACTTTCTTCCCCGCCCGGATGAGGGCCCCGGTTCGGTCCCCATCCTCCAGGGGCACGAGAACGACATCTGCCACAGCGATTCCCCGGGGGTGGACGCGGGCGCGAGGCCCGAGCGCGGCGGGGCCAGGGACCCGGGCCCCTCCCCCGAGGAGAACGGTTGGGGCCCCGTGGGCGCGGAGGTGGGCGGCGATGCGCCTCTCGCGCGTGGCGGAGGTGTAGAAGAGGTTGACCTCCAGGGGGGCCCCGAGGAGGCGGGAGATGCGAGCGAGGTCGCGGGGGGCGAGGGCGGCGCTGTTGCCGTTGACGGAGATGACCGGGCGCCGGGCCTGGAGCAGGAGGGCCGCGGCGGCCCGCGCGGCGCGGCGGGCCTCCGAGGGGCTCCGTTCGCCGAGGAGGTAGTCGAATGCCTCCCCGCGGCCCTGGGCGATGAGGCCCGCCTCGGTGACCAGGCCGTCGCGGAGGCCCTGGAGGAGGCGGTGGCGGACCTGGAGGGAATGGTAGCGGGGGTGGCCTTTGGGGATGCGCATGGGAAGAACAAATCCGCAGATTACGCAGATTGCACAGATTTAAAAAACTTCTTCATCTGGGTTATCTGCGTCATCTGCGGATTCCTTATGTGGGGCTGCGGCTGAGGCGGCCTTTGAGTTCTTCGAAGGTCTCGCGGGTGATGAGGCCTTTCTCCATTTGGGCCTGGAGGTTGGCGAGCATGTCGTCGGTCATGCGGCGGGAGGAGCGGAGGGCGTCGGTGCGGGTGCGGGGGGCCTCGGCGGTGGCGGGCCTGAGTTTTTCGAGGCGCTCGATGACCTCGGTGGGGGCGGTGGGGGTGGATTTGAGTTCGGTGAGGACTGTCTCCTCGCGGGCGTTGAGGCGCTTGAGTTCCTCCTCGGGGACGCCGGGGAGCTTCTCCTCGCTGGCGGCGGTCCCGGCGATGGCCCCGAGGCGCTCCAGGACGCTCTGCTTGGGGACCGCGAGTCCCTTGTCTCCGAGGCGCTTCTGGGCGCGGAACTTGAGGAAGTCCTGCATCTCCGCGCCGGTCTCCACCTTCAGGGCGGCCGCGGGGGCGGCCGGCGCACCCTCCGTGGCCTCCTCCGTCTGCTCCTGGCGCTGGCGGGCCCGGCGGCGGATGGCGACGGATGGGGTGGGACCGGAGTAGGAGGAGCGGAAGGAGGCGGAGGAGGAGTAGCCGCCGCTGGAGAGCATCATCATGCGGGCGATGCGGGAGAGGTTGAATGCGTAGACCACCATGAGGAGCAGGATGAATGCGGCGAGGCCGACGATGGCGAGGAACCAGGGGAAGGGGACCAGGGTGGACTCGATGCCGGAGAGCTGGAGGGACTGCATGGGACACCCTGAAAAGAGGTGGGGAAGCGCGGATTATATAGTTTGCACAACGTTTATGAGAGGGGGGCGTATAGGGGAGTTTCGGTCATGTCCATCCAGGCCATCCTGACCCGGGAGAAGCGGAAGATTCTGGTGGCGGTGAACCCGGCCACCATGGAGAAATTGGGGGAGGTCCCCCTGCTGTCGCGGCCGGAGATTGAGGCGATGGTGGCCGAGGCCGACCGGGCCTTCCCCGGGTGGGCGGCCCTTCCGGTCTCCCGGCGGGTGGAGCGCCTGCGGCGGGCCCAGGACTACATCGTGGACCACCTGGACGAGATTGCGGAGACCATCTCGAAGGACATGGGGAAGCCCCGGTTCGAGGCCATCGTCCACGACATCCTCACGGTGGCGAACCTCATCGACTACTACTCGAAGAAGGGGCCCCGCATCCTGGCGGACGAGAAAATCAGGATGTCCATGCTCTTCCGCCCCTTCAAGGAGTCCACCATCGTGCGCCAGCCCTACGGGGTGGTGGTGGTCATCTCCCCCTGGAACTATCCCTTCGCCATCCCCGTGAGCGGCATCGTCTTCGCCCTCCTGGCCGGCAACACCGTGGTCTTCAAGCCTGCCTCCGAGGTGGCCCACGTGGGGATGAAAATCCGGGACATCTTCGAGAAGGGGGCGGGGCTCCCCCCGGGGGTCTTCCACTTGGTGCTGGCCAGCGGCTCGGACATCGGGGACTCCCTCTTCAAGCCCCCGGTGCGGAAGGTCATCTTCACGGGCTCCACCGAGGTGGGGAAGGAAATCATCAAGAAGTGCTCGGAGCACATCATCCCCACGGTGCAGGAATTGGGGGGCAAGGACCCCATGGTGGTGCTCCCCGACGCGGACCTCGAACTGGCCTCCAACGGGGCGGTGTGGGGGGCCTTCACCAACTGCGGGCAGGTGTGCGCCAGCATCGAGCGCTGCTATGTGCACGAGTCCATCTACGACGAGTTCGTGAAGAGGGTGGCGGAGAAGACGAAGGCCCTCACGCTGGGCCGGTGGGACGACCCCGCCACCCAGGTGGGCCCCATGGTGAGCCCGGGGCAGCTGCAGATTGTGGAGAGCCAGGTGAAGGACGCAGTGAAGAGCGGGGCCCGGGTGCTCGCCGGGGGCCGGAACCGGGAGGACATGGGGGGCTACTTCTACGAGCCGACGGTGCTGGTGGACGTGACCCACCAGATGAAGGTGATGAACGACGAGACCTTCGGGCCGGTGCTCCCCATCATGAAGTTCCGCACCGACGAGGAGGCCGTGCAGCTGGCGAACTACGGCATCTACGGCCTCACCGCCAGCGTCTGGGGAAAGGACCGGGGCCGGGCCTGGGATATGGCCCGCCAAATCGAGGCAGGGACCGTCTGCGTCAACGATCACGCCTACACGTATGGAGCGGTGGAAACACCCTGGCAGGGGTTCAAGCAGAGCGGCCTCGGAGTCTCCCACTCCAAGTGGGGCCTCCTCGAGTTCGTCCAGCCGAAGCACATCAACCGCTCGGGGGGCCTCCTGGGGGGCCGCGCGGACCGCGAGGTCACCCGGCCCTGGTTCTACCCCTACGACGCCCAGAAGCTCTCCATCTTCCGGGATTTGAGCCGCCAGTTCTTCGACCGGCGGAAATCGCGCATCTCCAAGATTGGACTGCTCCCCAAGGCGCTGAAACTCTTCCGCGCCCCGAGGTGAATGATGGAGACACCCCCTGCCCCCGCCGGGGGCCTCCGCGGCCTCATCCAGTGGGGATGGAACACCGTCCAAAAAGGGGAGAAATACGCCACCCTCCCCCTGCGCGGGGGGCTCGCCGCCCTCTTCCTCATCGAGGCCCACTCCAAGATTGCCAGCATGGGCAAGGCGGGCTCCCCCCTCCTCATGAGGGCCCTCTCCAACATCACCCAGGTCCAAGTCACCCCGGCCCAGGCGGAGTCCCTCACCCTCTACGTCTTCGGCATGGGCGAACTCCTGCTGGGGCTCATGTTCCTCCTGGGGGCCTTCACCCGGTATGCGAGCGCCGCCGCCGCCGGCTTCATGGCCCTCACGGTAGGCCTCTTCGGAATCCCCACCTGGAGCATCGGCATCCTCAAGGACACCACCATCCTCGGCGCGGCCCTCGCCCAGGGGCTCCTCGGGAGTTACGTCCTCAGCGTGGACGGGCTCCTGCGGAAGAAACACCCGAAGTGGATGATATAGGAATACATTTTTAGTCCCCCGGGAGAAGGGAGATGGGATGGGCGAGCCTCTCACTCGCAAGATTATCCGGGACCACCTGGCGGAGGGGGAGATGGCCCCCGGCAAGGAGATTGGCCTCCGTATTGACCAGTGCCTCATCCAGGATGCCACGGGGACCATGGTGTGGCAGCAGTTCCACTCCTTCGGGCTCCCCCGCATCCGGGTCCCCCTGGCCTGCACCTACGTGGACCACAACATGCTGCAGACGAGTTTCGAGAACCCCGACGACCATCTCTTCCTCCAGTCCATGTGCGCCCGCCACGGGGCCGTCTTCTCCCGCCCCGGCAACGGCATCTCCCACTTCGCCCACCTGGAGCGCTTCGACCGGCCGGGGGAGACCCTGCTGGGCTCCGACAGCCACACCTGCACCGCCGGGGCCCTGGGGATGCTGGCCATCGGCACCGGGGGGGCCGAGGTGGCCGCCGCCATGGCCGGGGAGCCCTTCTACGTCAAAATACCCAGAGTAGTCAAGGTCAATCTCACCGGCAGGCTCCCCCCGTGGGTCTCCGCCAAGGATGTCATCCTCGAACTCCTCCGCCGCCTCACCGTCAAAGGGGGGGTGAACAAGGTGATGGAGTACACCGGCCCCGCCCTCCAGCACCTCACGGTCTATGAGCGCTCCACCATCTGCAACATGACCCAGGAACTGGGGGCCACCTCGGGACTCTTCCCCAGCGACGAGATGAGCCGCCGGTTCCTCCGCTCCCAAGACCGGGAGAAGGACTGGAGGCCCCTCGGGCCCGACCCCGACGCGGAATACGATGAGGAAATCACGGTGGACCTCTCCACCCTCGAACCCCTGATTGCGAAGCCCAGCAGCCCCGACCGGGTGGTCCCCGTCCGCGAGGTCGCGGGGACGCCGGTGCGCCAGGTGGCCGTGGGCTCCAGCGTGAACTCCTCCTACCGGGACCTCATGGTGGTGGCCCGGGTCCTCAAGGGCAAGCACATCCACCCCAACCTCCACATGGTGATGTCCCCCGGCTCCCGCCAAATCTACATCAACATGCTGGAACGCGGGGCCATCATGGACCTCATCATGGCCGGGGTCCGGGACCTGGAGGTGGCCTGCGGCCCCTGCATCGGCATGGGGGCCGCCCCCCCGAGCGGCGGCAACTCCCTGCGCACCTTCAACCGCAACTTCCCCGGCCGAAGCGGAACCCCCGGGGACCTGGTGTGGCTCTGCTCCCCGGAGACCGCCGCGGCCGCCGCCCTCACCGGGGCCATCACCGACCCCCGCACCCTCGGCCCCGCCCCCGACCTCCAGGAACCCGAGAGATACATCCAGTACACCGAGGGCTTCATCCACCCCCCGGAGAACGGCCCCACCATCGAGGTCTACCGGAGCCCCAACATCATCCCCCCGCCCCCGGTGAAGCCGGTGGCCGACACCCTCCAGGGGGAGGTCCTCATCCACCTGGGGGACAACGTCTCCACCGACGAGATTCTCCCCGGGGGAAACGACGTCCTCCCCTACCGCTCCAACATCCCCAAAATCAGCGAATACACCTTCCGCGACGCGGACCCCACATTCCCCGCCCGCGCCCGCCAGAAGGGGGGCGGATTCATCGTCGGCGGCGACAACTACGGCCAGGGCTCCAGCCGCGAGCACGCCGCCATCGCCCCCATGCACCTCGGAGTCCGCGCCGTCCTCGCCAAGTCCTACGCCCGCATCCACGAGTCCAACCTCGTCAACTTCGGCATCCCCCCCCTCCGCGTCGCCGCACCCGACGCCCTCCCCCAGGGGGACCGCCTCGAAATCACCGGCCTCCGCCGCGCCCTCGACAAAGGGGAGACCATCACCATCAAAAACAGGACACGGAAGCAGGAGACCCCCGCCACCCACGCCCTCAGCCGACGGCAGATAGACATGCTCCTCGCCGGAGGACTCGCGAACCACCTCAGGAAGAAGTGGGGGATGAAGTAGATTCACCCCGCCCTCGGGTGCCGTTGGAAGAACTCCCAGATGACCTCGGTGGCATCCATGTCCCGGCTCGTCCTGCCTACCGCGAGCCACTCGGGGAGGTATTGGAGGCCCCCGGGCCAGGTGTGGCCCCCGCCCTCCACCCGGTACTGGACCACCTCGGAGTTGTTGCGGCAGGGGCCGTAGGACTCCACCTGGACCCGGGTGCCGTCGCCGGGGTCCCGGTCGGGCAGGTCCTCCATGCGCGGCGCGGGGGGACAACCGTTCTTATCCACCCAGAAGCGGGTGGTCTCTGCGGCGGAGTGGATGCGGCCGAGCCTCCGCCGGCCGACACTCACCTCTCCCCCCTGCCAGGGCACGAGGGAGTCCCGGGTGCCCCCGATGGAGAGCACCGGCATGGGGCCGCGGGGGCTGCATGCCCGCGCCGTGTCCTCGGAGAGCTGGCCCGCCACCGGGGCGATGGCCGCCGCCCAGGCGGTGTCGCAGGCGAGCCGGTGGGACATGAAGGCCCCGTTGGAGATGCCGGTCACGTAGATGCGCGCGGGGTCCACGCGGTAGTCGCGGGAGAGGCGCTCCACCAGGGCCGTGAGGAACCCCACATCATCGGCCTTCGAGCCCCGCGGCCCATCCTCCGAGCGCCCGTCGTTCCACCGGTTCCCGATGCCGTCCGGGTAGGCGAGGAGGAAGCCCTCCCGGTCCGACAGCCGGTTCCAGCCGCCGAGGGTGAGCAGGTAGGTCCCCGGCCCGTCGGAGCCCGCGCCATGCAGCACCAGGACCAGTGGGACCATCCGCGAGCCATCGTAGACGGGGGGGACGTGGAGGTGGTAGAGCCGGAGGAGCCCGTCGTGCTCCAGGGTGCGCGCCTCGGTCCCCGTGCCCGCCTCCAGCCCCCGGCGGAGCCCCCCGCCGAAGAGCAGGGCCACCACCAGGGCCGCCATGGCGAGGAGCGCGAGCCGCCGGGCCGATGGGACCCCTGCGGACCCCTCCCGCTTCAACCACCGGAGCCCCCGAAGCCCCCCGAGGAGCCCCAGCACCAGCCCCACCAGGAGACCCCCGCCCGCCACCAGGCTCGCCACAGCGGAGACCACCAGCAGAACACCCCCCCGGACCTGCTTCTTCCGGTGGAGGAGGAGAGCCCCCGCCAGCGCCACGATGCCCACCAGGGCCGCGAAGATGCCATAGAGGAGGAAGAGGGCCCCCCGCCAGCCCTCCCCCGGCCGGGAGAGGAACACGAGGCCCACCGGGGCCACCAGAGACACGATGAGAAGCCCCGCGGAGAGGATGAGGATGGACCCCGCGAGAGAGAGGATGAACCCCGGCCGCTCCATCCGGGGGACGGGGGACTCTGCCATGGAGACGAGATGACCCCCTCGGATAAAATATATTTATTGTTTCCACCGTCAAATCCGCATGCAATGATGAAACTCGCCCCTCTGCTCCTCCTCTCCCTCCTCCTGGCCTCCGGGGCCCGCGGGGCCGTCCCTCTCCTGAACCACACATGGGACCATATGCCCCTCACCGTCTCCTATGACCTCTCGAACCCCAGCGTGCGCCTCTACCGGCAGGCCATCGAGGGGGTCCTCGACCGCTGGAGCCGGGCCGGCGGGGGGCGGGTCTCCTTCGAGCCCGTCCTCCTCCGGGAGGCCCCGGCGGACATCCTCATCCGCTTCGTCTCCTCCACCCCCGGGGGCCACCGGGGCTTCCTGGTCGCTGGGATGGCCTACTCTCCCCAGAGGCCAGGGGACCCCTGCATCATCGAGATTGTGGCCCCCGCCGGATACAACGCGGGACTCGTCGAATACACTCTCCAGCACGAGGTGGGCCACTGCCTCGGCCTCGACCACCCCCCGGAGGGCTCCCTCAGCGTCATGGACCCCACCGACTCCGGCGGGGCCATCATCGCCCCGACCCGCGAGGACATCGCGGCCCTGCAGGCCAAATACAAACCGGCCAGCCCGAGCCCATCGCCCTCCCCGACGCCACGGGCGACACTGGAGGCCCGGGTCACCACACCGGAGTCCACACCGGCTCCCTTTGTAGAGGTCCCCCCGTCCCCCACGCCGCCCCCGGCCATCGCCAAGGAGACCCCGGGCCTTGAGGCCGCTCTCGCCATCGGCGCGATGCTGGCCGCACTCCTCTGGAGGAGATGCGGATGAACCACGAAACCCCGCCCCCGG
>JACQPP010000127.1 GCA_016207465.1 Methanobacteriota archaeon | reverse complement strand
TGGGGCCGTCGCGGAGCGCATCGCCCTCTTCCCCGAGGTGGAGTCGGTGCGCCTGGTGTCGGGGGACTATGACCTCTCCATCGTGGTGCGGGGCCCCACCATGAAGGAGGTGGCCTCCTTCATCGCGGAGAAGATTGCCACCCTGGAACAGGTGAGGGGAACCGTGACCCATTTCGAGCTACGGCGGTTCAAGGAGCACGGGGAGCCCTTCTTCGAGAGGGAGAAGCGGAAGCGGCTGCCGGTGTCGGCGTAAATCCCTTTTCTTTCTTTTGCCACGCCCGCCTTCGGCGGGCTAACGGGGGACTTCGCGTTGTGCTTTGCAAAACGGGAAGTCCCCCTGCAAGAGAAAGAAAAGCGATTTAATTCGGAAAAGAAAGAAAAGTGCTTGATGCGTTCAGAACGGAGGAGAGCCGCGGATTTGTGAGTTTCTCAGCCTTTTCCTTCGAACCATTTCGCGGTTTTCTCCAGTCCCTCCCGGACCCCCACCTTGGGCTTGTATCCCAGCATTTTCCGGGCGCGGGTGGTGTCGTAGAGCTGGTCTGTGCCCACCATGCGGATGGTGTAGGGGCTGAAGGGATTCTGCCCGGAGAGCTTCAGTGTGCCGTGGGCGATTTCGGCGACGCGGCTGGCGACGAGGAGGGGTCCCATGGGGACCCGTATCCAGGGTTTGGGGGCGTGGAGGACCCCGGCGAGGGTGTCGGTGAACTCCTTGAAGGTTCCAGTCTCGGGTCCCACGGCGTTGAACGCCCGGCCGGGGGCTCCTTTGGAGCGGGCGGCGAGGCGGAGTGCCTGGGCGATGTCGGTGACGTAGGCAGGCTGATAGCGGGCCTGGCCGCCCTCGACGAGGGGCATGACGCCGAGGCGGACCAGGCGGGCGAAGAGGGGGAAGAACATGGTGTCGCGGGGCCCGTAGATGAGGCCGGGGCGGATGATGGCGGAGCGGAGGCCGCGCTTGTGTGCCTTCCAGACCTCTTTTTCGGCCTGGAGTTTGGTGGTGGAGTATCCGTCGCCGGGATTGGAAGGGTCGCTCTCCCGCACCAGGCGCCCCGGGGGGTGCTCGGTGCCGTAGATGGCCGCGGTGCTGGTGTGGACGAGGCGGTCCACCTCGGCCCGGTGGGCGGCGCGGAGGAGGTGGCGGGTCCCCTCGACGTTCACGCGGCGGAAGTCCTCGGGGGTGGACCAGTAGCCGAGCTGGGCGGCGCAGTGGAAGACCACCTGGGCCCCCCGGGCGGCCCCGGCGAGGGACTTGGGGTCGGTGATGTCCCCGGTGGCCAGTTCGACGCCGAGTCCTTTGAGGTGGTCGGTCTGGCTGGTCTTGCGCACGAGGCATCGGACCTGGAATCCGTCGGAGACGAGGGACTCGGCGAGGTGGCTGCCGAGGAGGCCGGTGGCCCCGGTGACCAGGGCGAGGGTCATAGTCCTCGGCCAACGACGCCCCTCGAAGAGGGGCGTCGTTCAGACCCCCCAACTACTGTCCCCGGTGGATTCCGGGTGAGGGCCCGGCGGATGTTCTCTGGGTTGCGGCCGTCCACCACCACCAGGGGGATGCGGGCCCTCTGGAGGACTTTGGAGGCGAGGAGGTCGAAGGGGGTGTGGCCCCCGGCGCTGGAGGCGGCGCGGCTGGTGAGTTCGACCAACTGGCGGTGGCTCATGCGGCGGATTCTCCGGGCGCGGGGGTGGATTCGGGGGTCCTGGGTGTAGATGGCGTCCACGTTGGTGGCGTTCACCAGGAGGTCGGCGTCCACGTAGTCGGCGAGGATGGCGGCCACGGCGTCGGTGGTGTGGCCCGGGGAGACGCCCCCCATGACCACAGGGTTCTCGCGGGCCCGGGCCGCCTGGGCGTAGGTCTCGGGGACCCCCGGGTGGGCACCGGGGAGGGCGGAGAGGAGGAGGCGGGCGTTCATGCGTGTGGCGAGGATGCCCAGCTCGTCGCAGAGGGCCTCGGTGGCCCCGAGGCCGCGGGCGACGCCGATGAAGTCGCGGGCCAGTTGGCCTCCGCCGACGACGACGCGGAGCCGGTGGCGGCGGGCCAGGGAGGCGAGGACGGCGGCGGTGCGCCGGAGGCCGGTGGCCTCGCGGGGGAGGATGGAGCCGCCGAGGGAGAGAACGATGTCCATTGTGCTTTTTCCTCGCTCGCTACGCTCGCGAGGAAAAAGCATAAAGGTTTGTGGAATTTTGCCGGGCAGGGCAAGGCAAAATTTCACTATCCCGGCGGACGAAGTGGGCCGGGAAGACCCCATGACGAAAGCCCTGCCCCATCGCCACTGCGTGGTGTGCGGGAAGGCCATCGACCCCGGGGAGACCGCCTGCTCCGAGGCCTGCGCCGGGGAGTCGGGGGCCCGCCGCCGGCGCCAGCGCTCCCTGATGTTCCTCTTCATGGGACTGATGCTTCTCTTCCTGGCCCTCACGTTCCTCTCCCGCCCCGCCCCGTGACATGGCCCGCCGCCCGAAGATTGACGAGGGGGTGGGCCGGGGCCTCTGGAAGGAGGTGGCACGCCTCCACCGGGAGTTCTCCAAGAAGCGCACCGCAGAGGAGATGGCCACCCTCCTGGAGCGGGCCGATAGAATCACCCGGGGGCTGGACGGCCTCGACCGCATCTACGCCGAAATCTACGTGCAGAAGATGCGGGAGTTCCTGGTCCAATGGCGGGTCTCCGAGGAGAGGGGATGGACACGGAAAGGGGGAGCCCCGCGTCCACCCCGGAAAGCATAGAGGCGGGGGGTCAGGGCCGGTCGCCTTTCAGCGAATCCCCGGCCATGGAGAGGTCCACCCGCAGCCGCAGCAGGACCTGCTCCCCCAGCCACGCGGCCCCTTCCACTGCCTCCATCATATTCTGCAGGTGCTGCATCCGCTGGGCCGCCGAGAGCCCCATGGCCCCCTTGACGTTCCGGATCTCCCCCATCACCATCTCCTGCATCGCTCTCCCCATCGCCATCCGCAGCCCGGCGAGCCCCTCCCCGTCCCCCTGCCTCTCCAGGGGAGCGGCGGCCTCCCGGAAAATCTCCCCGGCCCGCGCCATCTTCGACGGGAAGGGGTGCAGCCCGCGGGCCACCTCCCCCATCCGCCGCACCGCTCTCTCCACAACCGACGGCTCCATGACTCCATCCCACTATCCCACTCTGCGATACAAAAAAACAGGTAGACACCACACACAGCAGGGGACTCTCGATAGCCGATGCATGATGCTGGGGGGTCCCCCCGGTTTCTTCTGGAGTGGGATGAAAAAAACGGTTTTAGGGTAAGGGCTCCAAAGGCGAACTCCTCGAGGGGAATATGGCGGATCTTCTGAACCGGGCGTCCTCTGAAATTCATCCAGAAACCCCCGTTCCAGTGGACCGGGGGTCCATGGGTGCCCCACTTGCGCCGGGGCGCCCGGAGGCTCCTCCGGGTCCGGCAGAGGCGATGCGGGCCTATTTCGCGGATTTGGATTCGCGTCTCCAGCCTATGCTCCGGGTGGCGCGGGAGGCGCGGGGGCGGGGGCTGGACCCGAGCCCGGATGTGGAGATTCCGGTGGCCCGGGACCTGGCGGA
>JACQPP010000126.1 GCA_016207465.1 Methanobacteriota archaeon | reverse complement strand
CTCTTCGGGGCCGCCGTCCCTCCCATGATGCCCCAGCAGTTGGTGCAGAGTCCCTTCCGCACCGCGAAGGCGTATTCGCTGATGGGCTTCTTGCAGGAGACGCAGCGGGTCACATCGTCACTCTTCTCCCCGGTCCCCGCGGCCTCGCCTGGGCCCGCGGGCTTCCCGGAGGCGAGGGGGGCGAAGTCCCCCCCGAGGCGCAGGTTCAGCGGGGCGGCGCACCCGGGGCAGTGTGCGGGGAGGAGGCCGTCGCGGATGAGGCTCGCCAGCTCCTTCCGGGTGAGGGTGAGGTCGGGCATCGTCCCGAAAACCCCGTTTGGCCCCGGGAGAATAAAGGTTATCGCCTTCGCCGCCGCGCCCCGCGGGCGAAGAGGAGCCCCAGCACCGCCAGGGCCCCCAGGGCCTCCGGGGCCCCCGGGGCGGGGAGGCGGCTCGGCTCCCCCCCGACGAAGAGGGTGACCGACTTGGTGGCGGTGCTGCCCCCGGCGTCAGCCACGGTGACCGTCACCTTGTAGGAGCCGGGGTCCTGTCCCTTGTCGAGAATCTGGAAGCGGTATTCCCCCCGGGTCTCGTCGGCCCCGATGAGGTCAATGGTCCTCTTCGCGGGCTCCACCGCGAGACGCTTCGCCGTCGGGGTGGCCACGGTGATAGAGAGGTCCCGGTATTCGGCCTGGCTCTTCACCCGCACCTTCAGGGTGACGTTGCCCTTCGCGGGGTCCAGGCGGTCCTCGGAGAGACCCGTGGAGATATCCACACGAAGGGGCTCGGCCAGGGAGACACCGGCCACCAGCAGGCAGACCACGACACAACTGAGATACCGTATCTGTCTATCCATCCCCACGCGACCCTCTCGCCCGCGGAGATAAAAACTTTCCAGCCTATCTACGCTCCCGGTGCCCTTCGCATCTCAGCACCGGGAGTCGGGGATATTTTGGGAACCGGGGGTCGGTGCGGGAGAGTTCACAGAGGGTGTAGGAAGTCCCCCGGGTGGTCTCCATGAGACGGAAGTGGGCACAGGAGCGGCAGAGGCCCACACTATCCATGGCCCCACGTTTGCGCAGGTATCCCCTTCTACCTTTCCACCATTTTCCACCCGAAACCGCGGCCCCCCGAGCGCAACCGATTACTTTCACCCCGCTCCTGGCTCGGGCTGATATATCCCCTCGGCGGGATGGGGGGTTGGTGATTCCCATGCCCGACATATCCAAGATGGCCCGTGAACTGCAGGCGAGTCTCCCCGGCGTTCCGCTGGAGGAGATTGCGACCCGGCTGGACAAGATGGTGAACGAGTACCGCGTCCCCGAGGCGGAGGCGCGGCGCTCGATTTTGAACCTGTTCTCCTCCCGCCCGGGGGGCTCCGCGGGGCCCCGGGCGGCCCCGGCTCCGGCGGCGGATGTGAAAATCAAGGACATCTCGGCGGCGGGGCAGTGGGTCAACCTGCGTGCCAAGGTCATCCAGTTGTGGGAGCCGCGGTCTGCGAGCCAGTCCCAGGTGGGGCTGCTGGGGGACGAGACGGGGACCATGAAGTTTGTCGCGTGGGCCAAGTCGGGGCTCCCCAAGATGGAGGAGGGCAGGTCCTATGAGTTGCGGAACCTGGTGACTGATGCCTACCAGGGGCGGGCCAGCGTGAAGATGAACCGCACCAGTTCCATCACTCCCCTGGAGACGGAGGTGGAGGTGGCCCCCCGGATGCCCGGGGAGACGGGCCTCGTGAAGATTGAGGACCTCAGGGCCGAGGGGAAGTGGGTCTCGGTGCGGGGCCGGGTTGTCCAGTTGTGGGAGTCCAACTCCCCGGCGGTGGCCCAGGCGGGTCTCATCGGTGATGAGTCGGGAACCATCAAGTTCACCATTTTCTCCCGGAACAATCTCCCACGGGTCGAGGAGGGGAAGTCCTATGAGCTCCACGGTGGCCAGACTGACAGGTACCAGGAGCGGATGAGCGTGAAGTTCGGCCGCGGGGCCCGGGTCGTCCCCCTGGCGGAGGACCTGCCGGTGCGGGGCACCGAGGTCCAGATGGAGGGGGCGGTGGTGGAGGTCCTGCCGGGGAGTGGCTACATCAAGCGGTGTCCCCAGTGCTCGCGGGCCCTCCAGAAGGGGCTCTGCGTGGACCACGGGAAGGTGGAGGGGGTGGAGGACCTGCGGGTGAAGGCGGTGATGGACGATGGTCTCCAAGCCCAGGACATCCTCCTGAACCGGGAGGCCACGGAGCGATGGACCGGCGTCACCCTGGAGGTGGCCCGCCAGAAGGCCGCCGAGGCCCTCGACGCGGGGGCGGTGGTGGACGACCTCAAGCGGGTCCTCTTCGGGCGCTATTTCCGGGCCCGGGGCCCCCGGGTGGGGCAGTATCTGCTGGTGGAGTCCCTGGAGCCCCTGGAGGCCCCGGACCCCATGCCCCTCCTCCGGGGGCTGGGGGAGGAGGTGTGACATGGCCCCCGCATCCATTCGGCGCGAGGTTGCCCGGCGGGTTTTTGCCCGGGAGTTCGCCGATTCGACCCTCCTCTTCAAGGAGGGGGATGACCAGTTCGCGCGGAGGTATGTGCTGACTCCCACGGGGGCCCGGTGCAACCGGCTCTTCCTGGTGGGGACCCTCACGGAGGTGGAGCCCCGCGGGGAGGGGGAGGCGGGGAACTTCCGCATGCGCCTGGTGGACCCCACGGGGTCCCTCACTCTCTTCGCGGGCAGCTACCAGCCGGAGGCCGCGCGGGTGCTCCCCACCCTGGAGGTCCCCTCCTATGTGGCGCTCACCGCCAAGGTGCGCTCCTACGAGCGGAACGGGGAGGAGAGGGCGGCCCTGCGCCCGGAGGCCATCCTGGCCTCGGACATCCAGTCCCGGAACCGGTGGGTGGTGGAGACCGCCCGGCAGACCCTGGAGCGCCTCGGGGCCCTCGCGGGGAGCGATGTCATTGGCCAACGCCGCCCTCCGGCGGAGGGCGGCGTTCAGCTCCAGGCAGAGGACGCCCGGCGCGCCCGGGAGCACTACCGCACAGACCCCGCCCAGTATCGGGGGATGGTGCGGGAGGCTCTGGAGGCTATCCGGGAGGCCCCGGCGCCGGGGGAGATTAAGATTATAGACCTCCTTGAGTGAATGCCGGGGCCGGGTGTTCCGTGGGGGCCGGTGGATTGGGGTCCGGCGTGGTTAGGGGATGAGGTCGCGGATTGCTTTTTCGGGGTCGGGGGCCTTGGTGACTCCGCTGGCGAGGAGGACCCCCTCGGTGCCGAGTTGGAGGGCGGAGGCGACGTCCTCTTTTTTGGAGATTCCGGCGCCGCAGAGGACTTTGACCTTGGGGTTGATTTGGCGGACGGCCTCGACGCTCTGGGTGACCGCCTGGGGGTTGGCCTTGGAGACGGGGACTCCTGTGCCGATGAGTTCGGGGGGCTCGATGGCCACGTAGTCGGGGCTGAGGGCGGCGGCGGCGCGGGTGGTGGCGGGGTTGTTGGTGCAGAGGATGGTGGTGAGCCCGGCCTGGCGGGCGGCCTGGAGGGCGGCTTCGAGGTCGGCGAGGAGGAGTCTCCGCTCGCTGTGGTTGAGGAGGGTTCCGGTGGCCCCGGCTTGGCGGGCGGCCTGGGCGGTGGTGTGGCCGGTGTGGCCCCCGGGGGGCTGGGGGTCGATGTGTTGGGCGTAGACGGGGATTTTCACCGCCTGGGCGACGCGGTGGAGGTCGGCGGCCTGGGGGCAGACGGCGATGGGGGCCCCGGTTTCGCGGGCCACCTTCTCGGCGGCGCGGGAGATGCGGAGGGCGCCGTCGCCGGTGGACTCGGTGTAGGTCTTGAAGTTGATGACGATGAAGGGGCGGGCCATGCTACTTGCGGACCCGGCGGAGTTCTTTTTCCATCTTGCCGGCGAGTTCGCCGATGGCCTTGAGGGCCTTGGGGGCCTGGGCTCCGCTTTTTGCCCCGGGGGCGGGCTCGTCGGGGGTTTTGGATGCCTCCCGGAGTTCCCGCTCCATGCGGAGTTCCACGAGTTCGCTGTAGATGTTTTTGAGTATCTTGGGGCTGATGCCCCGCTTCCGGGCCTCGGACTCGGCCCACTGGAGGAGGTCGCGGATGTGGGCCTCGTCGTAGAGTTCCATCCCCTGCTGCCTCTTGAGGTCCATAATCTGCCGGCCGAGTTCGGTGCGGCGGTGGATGAGGTCGAGAATCTGCTCGTCGAGTTCGTGGGTCTCCTGGCGGAGTTCCTGGAGGGAGGGCATGGTTTCCGGCCTTGACCGGGAGGGACATAAAGGTTTGCCGGGGCCGGGGGGGCAAACTCTTTTTTTCTCCCGCGGGCGTAGCGGTATGGGAGGAGAATGATTCCGACCTTTGTGGAGGGGCTCGACGAGAGCCTGGAGGGGGGAATCCCGGAGGGCCACGTGGTGCTGCTGGCGGGGACCGCGGGGACCCTGAAGTCCACCCTGGCGTTCTACATCCTCTATCACAATGCCCTGGCGGGGAGGCCGGGGCTCTACGTGACCCTGGAGCAGGGGGCCCCGCAGCTCCTGTGGCAGATGGGGCGGCTGGGGCTCGACCCGGCGAGGACCGGGGGCCGTTTGAGGGTGGAGGACCTGGGGAGGACCCGGAGGGAGACGGGGAACCAGAACTGGAGGGCCTCCTGGCTGGAGGTCATCCGGGGGCTGGTGGACGCGGACCGGGCGGAGCGCAAGACCCAGCTCTTTGTGCTGGACTCCATCTCGGTGACCGAGGCCCCCTCGGATGCGGTGGGATTGCGGCCCGAGTTGTTCGGTTTCTTCGAGGCCCTCCGGGAGACCGGGATGACGAGCCTGCTCCTCTCGGAGATGGGGATGGACAGCCGGGAGTACAGCCGCTCGGGGGCCGACTTCCTGGCCGATGGCATCCTCCATGTGCGGCTGGTGATGGAGGACGACGTGCGGCGCTACCGGCGCCTGGGGGTGGTGAAGATGCGGGGGGTCAACCACTCCATGGAGGACTCCACCCTGCTTCTCAAGGGGGGCAGGCTCCGCTGCACCTCGGTTCTGCGGACGTAGGGAGATGCGGCTCTCGCGGCGGGTCTCCCGCATTGACATCTCGGGCATCCGGAAGGCCTTCGAGGGGGCCCCCCGGGGGGCCATCAATCTGGGGCTGGGCCAGCCAGACATGGAGGCCCCGGTCCCGGTCCGGAGGGCGGCGGTGCGCGCCATCCGGGAGGGGGTCTCGGGGTACACGCCCAACGCGGGCCTCCCCGGGCTGCGGGAGGCCATCGCCCGGAAACTGCGGGGGGAGAACCGGCTGGATGTGGAGGCGGGGAACGTGGTGGTGACGGCGGGGGCCAGCGAGGCCCTCCACCTGGTGTTCCAGGCGCTGGTGGACCCGGGAGACGAGGTCCTCCTCCCGGACCCCGGATTCGTCTCCTATCGTCCCCTCGCTCATCTGGCTGGGGGCCGCCCGGTGGGGGTCCCCCTGCGGAGGGACATGACCATGGACCCGGAGGAGGTGGCCCGCCGGCTGACGCGCCGGACCCGGCTGGTGGTGGTGAACTCCCCATCAAATCCCACGGGGGCCGTGGAGTCCCCCGGGGACCTGCGGGCCATCGCGGAGATGGTGGAAGACCGCCGCGGCATGTGGCTGCTGTCGGATGAGGTCTATGAGCACTTCCTCTATGAGGGCGTCCACGCGAGCCCGGGCCGCTGGTGCGAGCGCACGGCGACCGTCAATGCGGCCAGCAAGACCTATGCCATGACCGGGTGGCGCCTCGGGTATGCGGCGGCCCCCCGGGGGCTGGTGGATGGGATGCTGCGGGTCCACTCCTACATCCAGGCGTGCGCGGGCCATGTCTCCCAGCGGGCGGCCCTGGCGGCCCTCCGCGGGCCCCAGGGGGCGGTGGGGGAGATGGCGCGGCTCTACCGGAGGAGACGGGACCTCGCGGTGGAGATTCTCGGCCGCGCGGGGGCGGACCTGCCGCCACCCCGGGGGGCATTCTATCTCTTCCCGAGGGTGGGGAGCGGGGAGCGGTTCGCCCGGGAGGCCCTGCAGCGGGGGGTCATCACGGTGCCCGGCGGGGCCTTCGGTCCCCGGGGGAAGAGCCATGTGCGGCTCTCCTATGCGGTGGCCACCCCCCGGCTGGAGGAGGCCCTGGAGCGGCTGGTTCCCCTCTTCAAAAAGGATAAGTAGGATACCCGACCACCTGGGTTTATCATGCTCAAGGTGTGTGTGCTCGGGGCCACGGGCCTGGTGGGCCAGAGGTTCATCCAGTGCCTGTGGGGCCACCCCTGGTTCCGGCTCACGGGGGTGCTGGCCAGCGAGCGCTCCGCCGGGAAAAGGTATGGGGAGGTGGGCAAGTGGTGCCTCGACCGGGAGATGCCCCCGGCGGTCCGCCGGATGAAAGTGGGGAAGGTGGGCGACCTGGAGGTGGACGCCGACGTGGTCTTTTCGGCCCTGCCCGCCGACGTGGCGCGGGAGGTGGAGCCCCGCTACGCGGCGGCGGGCTACACGGTCTGCTCCAACGCCTCCGCCTACCGCATGGAGGAGGATGTGCCCCTCCTCATCCCCGAGGTCAACCCCGACCACCTGGGGCTCCTGGAGGCCCAGCGGAAGAGGCGGAGGTGGAAGGGGGCCCTCATCACGAACCCCAACTGCACCACGGTCTTCCTGGCCATGGCCCTCGCCCCCCTGCGCCCCTTCGGCATCGAGGAGGTGGCGGTCTCCACCATGCAGGCCCTCTCCGGGGCCGGATACGGGGGAGTCCCCGGCATGGCCATCGCCGACAACGTGCTCCCCTACATCGGCAAGGAGGAGGAGAAGGTGGAGAGCGAACCCCGGAAGATTCTGGGGACGCTGAGGAACGGCCGGGTCCAGCCCGCGGGGTTCGACATCCGGGCCTCCTGCCACCGGGTCCCCGTCATTGACGGCCACACCGAGTCCATCCTGGTGCGGCTCTCCGGGAAGCCCAGTCTCGACCGTGTCCGCCGGGCCTGGGAGTCCTTCGAGTCCATCGGGACCCCCACGGCCCCCGAGAGGCCCATCGTGGTCCGCGATGAGATGGACCGCCCCCAGCCCCGCATGGACCGCGACGCGGGCCGGGGGATGACCGTGTCGGTTGGGCGGGTGGCCCGGAAGGGGCCCTGGCTCCGCCTGCTGGCCCTGGGCCACAACACCATCCGGGGGGCCGCCGGGGCCTCCGTCCTCAACGCCGAGCTGATGGTGAACCAGGGATACCTGAAGCGGTAGCATGTCCCCGGAGAGCGCCCGACGGACCTGGGCCCCCCTCCGCCTGGGCCTCACCCAGGAGGGCCCCCGCCCCGCGGCGGCCACACTGGCTCCGCGGCCCGGGGTGGGAATCGTGATGGGGGCCACCGGCTCCGGGAAGAGCCTGGCGGCCATGGCGGTGGCGGAGGAGTTCCTGCTCCAGGGGCTGCCGGTGGTGGCGGTGGACCCCACGGGACAATGGAGGGGCTTCGGGAAGCGCCTGAAACGCCGCGACCTCCGGGGGCTCTACCGGAAGTTCGGGATGAAGAGGCCCCAGAGGTTCCCCGCCCGGGTGGTCCCGGTGGAGGACCCCGACCAGGAGATGGACATGGGGGCGGCCCCGGGCTCCATCACCGTCCTCTCGGGGCCCGGCCTCCGCCCGGGGGAGGTGGACCGGCTGGTGGCCCGGCTCGCCGACCACTACCAGCGCGCTCCGCCCCCGGGTGGGCTGGTGGTATTCGAGGAGGTCCACCGGGTCTCCCCGCGCTACGGAGGGGAGAGGGGGCTGGAGGCCCTGGGGAGGCTCGCCCGGGAGGCGGAGACCCGGGGTTTCCTGCTTCTGCTGGTCTCCCAGCTCATCTCGGACTTGCCCCCGGAGGCCCTCCGCTCCCCCGCGCTCCATCTGCAGATGTACGTGAAGGTTCCGGAGGAGGTGGAGCGGGCCGGCCGTCTCCTGGGGGTCCCCTCCCGCCTGGTGACCGGCCTCGCCCCCGGGGAGGGACTGCTCAAAACGGGGACGGCCTCCGCGGTGAGGATTGCCGTGCGTCCCCCCTTCCATGAGCCCCACGGAGAGAGGAAAGGTTAAATCCTCCCCTCTCTCCACTTCCCCTGATGGCCCTCCGCGTCCGCATGGAACTCTACGACGACGAGACCAAGAAGAGGGTGGACGGCTTCGAGGTCTCCTTCGAGTCCCGGGAGATGGCTATGGGGCTCCTGGGAACCGTGCGCAAGAACGTGGCCCTCACCGGCCGGGAGGCCGTTGACCTGGCCGCGGCCCCCGCGGCGGCGGCCCCGACGGCGGCCCGCTTCGAGAAACTGAGGGAGAAACTCCAGAAAGGATAGGGCTACCGCTTCCGGAGGAGGACGGTGACGTCGGCCTCCAGAAGGGGCTCCCCCTGGCGGTTGGTGCCGCGGCAGTGGAAGGTCACGGTCCCCCGGTCCCCCCGGGAGGACTCTTTGCGCTCCACCACCTGGACTTGGAACCCCAGGGTCTCCCCGGCGTAGAGGGGGCCCAGGAACCGCACCCTGTCGAATCCGAGGATGGCGATGAGGTTGGCGATGAGGCCGCTGTCGGCGAGGCGGTTGCTGAGGATGGAGAGGCTCTGAACCCCCGGGGCGATACGCCCCCGGAACCCGAGCCTGCGGGCGTAGTCGTCGTCCAGGTGGAGGGGGTGCTGGCGGCCGGTGGCCCGGCAGAAGCCGTCCAGCTCCTCCGCGGGGAACAGGCGGGGCTCCAGGGTGTGGGACTGGCCCGCCTGGAAGTCCTCGAAGTAGAGCGATGCCCGGGCCATGGTCAGAAGGGGAGGGGCTCCGTCTCGCCTTCAAGGAGGGCCATCTCCCGGGGCTCCAGGGTGCGGGTGTCCAGGGGGAGGAGGAGGCGGGAGCGGTGGAGGGTCACCACCTCCCGGAGGTCCTGGATGAACTTGAGGACCGGGGTGAAGCCGCTGTTCTGGATGAGGTAGGCGAGGCCGTCGAGGAGCACGATGGATCCGGGGCTCCGCTTCACGAAGTCCTCGATGGTCACGTAGAGGTCGTGGAGCCCCGAGAGGCTGGGGTCGTCCCCGGCGGGGCGGCGGGAGAGCCAGAGCATGGGGGTCTTCTCGAGGCCGGTCTGCCGGCGGAGCTCGGAGGGGAGGGTGCGGGTGATGCAGAGGCCGGGGACCCCCTGGAACACCAGGTTGGTGAAGACCTCAATGCTCCGCTCCATCCGGGGCTCCTTCACCAGGTAGCATTTCCCCGGGGACACCTCGTAGCGGGTCTTCTGGAGGCGGGGGGCCTCGGTGGCGGGCTGGAGGAGGAGCTTGTAGCGGAGCACCGAGTAGCCCGAGAACAGGGCCACGAACATGGTGGGCCAGGCCCCGTAGAGGGGGGTCACGATGCCCATGTAGGGGAGAATGCTGCTGAAGAGCCCCGTGGCATTCAGCATCAGCACCGCCCCGATGAGCATCAGGACCACCTGCTTCTTCACCACCTCCGAGTCGGTCTCCCGGTAGGCCCGGTAGCAGTTGTAACCCCCCCGGTAGTAGAAGAGGACCAGGATGGCGAAACCCGCGAGAATGATGGGGCTGATGGGCTCATAGTTGGGGAGATAGCCCCAGGGGTCGTAGGGGCCGCAGAGGGACCCCGGGGGGCCCGCGGCCTTCACCAGGCTGCCCCCGCCCGCGTGGCAGTAGAGGTCCATGGAGCGCATGTAGGCTTCCCCGGGGAACAGGTTCGCGAAGAGAACAGCCCCGAAGAGGAGGGGGGCCGAGTACATCCCGGGGATGGCGAGGCGGGGGGGAACGACGATGGTGGGCTCCCCGCGCGGGTGGAGGAACCAGAGGTCATAGGGGATGCGGCGGGGGAAGAGGAAGGTGAAGTGGATGATGGCCACGCTCATGATGCCGAAGTCCAGGAGGAAGGCCTTGAACCAGAAGAAGGCCTCTCCGGGGCCCGGGGCCGCCCGCATGAGGGCGTCGCTCACAATCCAGAGGGCGAGGGTGACGGAGATGAAGGCGAAGAGGCGGTTGGTGGAGTTCTTCGGGTTCTTGGATAGCACGTAGAGACCCAGTCCGAGGTTGACCGCCAGGGCGATGGCGGAGGGGATGAAAAAGAGGGGGTTCACCATGGTCCCGCCCCTGAGATGGGGGGGCCGGGACCATTAACCTGATGCGTGCGGTGGGTGGGAAGTTTCGGTGAACCCCTCTATGGAAAAAACGTCATGCCTATGGCACCAGCAGCCCCGCGAGGGCGCCGGAGAGCCGGCGGTAGGTGTGGTCGGATATCATGCCGCCGGCCCTCTGGGCCTCCAGAACTTCGAGGAGGCCCCGCCTGGATTTGACGTATTGCTGCCGGAGGTCGCGGGTCTCCATGGCTAGTTGGTCCCCTTGCCGTTCAGGCCGTCCTTCACCCAGCCGTAGACCCAGGGGTCGAGGGTGAGGCCGATGTGGCCCACGCACCACCATACCTTCTTGTTGCTGGCCCCGCCGAGTATGGGGCTGTCCTTGGGGTACATGGCCTCGTCGCAGACCGACCGGATGGAGGTCCAGCGGGTGGGGCCCGGGGTCTCGTCGCCGGAGTTGAGGGCGTTGAGGAAGCTGCTGCCGGGGAGCATCTCGTAGGCCCCCGGGGAGATGCCGAAGGCCACCAGGGCCAGCCAGGTCCCGTGGTTGGGGCTGCCGAGCTCCACGATGTCCCGGACCTTGGAGGCCCCGCCCATGTTCTTGATGTAATAGCGGGAGGAGAGGCCTCCCATGCTGTGCTCGACGATGTCCACCTTGGGGGCCCCGGTCTTGGCGAGGACCGCGTCCACCTTGGCGGAGAGTTCCCGGGCATTCTGGTAGTTGGAGCCGATGGGGTTGGAGAAGTCGAGGCAGAAGGTCTGGTATCCGTCATTCTCGAGTTTGTATTTCATCACCCCGAAGGTGAGGACGCAGTTCATCCCCCACCCGTGGACCAGGACCACGGGGTCCTTGGCCGCCAGGGCCGAGCCCCCCATGGAGAAGAAGAGCATCACCGCGATGACCGCGGCCAGAGTTCGAGTCGCACGCATGATTTTTACCTCCAACCTCCCCTGGGCCGGGGAACCCCATATTCAACCCTGGTCGGACACCCCGTATACGCAGAGCCGGAGAAGGGTGAAAAATCGGAATCTATAAGCCACCCTCCACCGGTATACTGTGTATATGGCTCGGGAGTCGGACCTCTTGGAGCACCTGCGGGCGGGGCCCAAGACTGCCCGGGAGCTGATGAAGCTCTGCGGGGTCTCGCGGCGCACCCTCTACAAGAATGTGAACCGTCTGGTGGAGTCCGGCAAGGCTGTAGTGCTCCCGGTGCGGGTGCGGGACCAGTGGACCAGCCTCTTCGCCCTGGAGCAGCACGCGGGCCTCGCCATGGAAATCTCCGGCTACGCCCCCTTGCGCCAGCCCCGGGGCATCGAGGGGAGGGTCCACGGGACCATCCAGCGGCTGCGGGAGAAATTCCTCCGCAACCCCACGTTGGAGGAGACGGCCCTCGAACTCGGGGAGAACCCCGAGGACCCGGGAATCCGGGAGGCCATCTACCGGGTGGGAGCCAAGGTGGACTGGAGGCCCCCGGGCACCGAGGAGCGGCAGAGGGCCGAGAAGGAACTCCAGAAACTGCTGGGGGTCGCGGCGTATGTGAAGCGGGGGAGCCTCAAAGGAGGAAGTGAGGAGATACGGAGGGCGCAGGAGTATTTGAAGAAGTTTCCAGATATGGTGAAATAAAACGGAGCCCGGTTCAGCCCTTGGGCTTCTGGACCATCTGTGCGAAGAACGCCTTGGCCCGCCTGTCGAGTTCCTCCGGTGGGACGTCCTCCTTGTGGGTCGCCAAGTTCCACAGGTGGCCGAAGGGGTCAATCAGGTGCCCCATGCGGTCCCCCCAGAACATGTCCGTCACCGGCATCATGGCCTTCGCCCCCGCCTTCACGGCCCGGTCGAATGCCTTGTCCACGTCCTCCACGAAGAGGTAGAAGCTCACGGGCGTGCCGTTAAGGGTCGTCGGGGATTTGTTCATCTCCGGGGTCTCATCGCCGAGCATGAGGATGGAGCTGCCAATCTGCAACTCCGAGTGTCCCACTTTGCCGTCCGGGCGGTCCATCCGCATGCGGACCTTGGCCCCGAGGGCCTTCTGGTACCACTCGATAGCCCGGGCGGCGTCCCGAACGATGAGGCCGGGGGTGATAGAGTGGTAGCCGTCGGGGATGGACTTGGGTTTTGGGGGCATCTCGGGTCCCGGTTCCTCCCGCGGGGGCCGCGTATATAAGACTTTCCGGCCTATTCCAGCACCGCGTGTCTCTTCTTCATCTGGCTCTCCCGGGAGCCGGTGAGGGCCATGAGTTGGGCGATGAGGGCGTCGAGGACCACCATGGCGGTGAGTTCGAAGAGGGTCCCCAGGGGGGTGAGGCTCTTGTATTCGCCCCTCATTCGCCGTGCGAGATAGTCGTTGGGGCCGGTGGATGCCGGGGGTCCCTTGACCACGAGCACGGCGTGGGACATGTCGGCGAGGGGGGATTGCCTCTGGGCGGTCACCAGGGCCAGGCGGGCGCCGATTTCCCGGGCGGTCCGGCCGAGTTCGACGATGGAGAGGGTCTTGCCGGAGCCGGAGATGGCCACCACCAGGTCCCCGCGGCGCACGGAGGGGGTGGTGGTCTCCCCCACCACGTAGACGGGGAAGCCGAGGTGCATGAGGCGCATGGCGAAGGCCCGGCCCACCAGCCCCGAGCGCCCGGCTCCCATCACGAAGATGCGCTTGGCCTCCAGGAGGGCCTCCAGGAACCGGCGGGCCTGGGCGTCGTCGAGGTCCCGGTGGGCGCCGCGGAGGTGGTCCACGATGGAGTCGAGGGAGTCGTGGACGCGGCGGGTGGAGACTCCGCGGGGGGGGCTCATCGCACAGGAGACTCAAGGAATACTACTTCAAGTTTCCGTTCTGAACGCATCTGAAAATTTTCTTTCTTTTCCGAATAAAATCGCTTTTCTTCCTTTTGCAGGCGCGAGCGTCGCGCAGCGACGCGAAGCGCCGTTAGCCCGCGCGGTAGGGCGCGGGCGTGGCAAAAGAAAGAAAAGGGATTTATGCGATGTCGCGGCTGGTGTCTATCTTGATTTTCTCCCCGATGGTGACCCGCATGCGTCCCACGGGGGCCATGCCCTTGATTTTTGGGATGGAGAGGATGGTCTCGTTGCGGTCACCGGCGATGTGGGACTCGATGTCGAAGACCACGTCGCTGGTGTTGAGGATGGCGTTCTCCAGCTCCTTGGAGTGGGTCCCCTTGTAGATGGAGAGGAAGGCGATGGCGTCGCTGGCGAGGGTCACGTCGCGGATGAGGTTGAGTATCTTGCGGACCTTCTCCACGTCGCCGGCGGCCTTGAGGAAGAAGGAGAAGGAGTCGATGATGAGGTTGACGTCCTTCTCCTTGCGGATGGGCTCCAGGTTCTGGGCGAGGAGGTACTTGGCCTTGTCTCCGCTGATGAATACCACCTCCCGGGGGAGCAGGTTGAGTTCCTCCATGCTCCGCTGGATGTCCTGGGGGCGTTTCTCGGTGGAGAAGTAGTAGGTCTTGCGGGTGGTGGCGAAGAGGTAGAGGAACTGGTCGGCGCCGCTGACGGGGTCGGTGAGGAAGACGACGATGGAGCGGAGGGGGAGGCCTCCCCCCAGGAGCTGGTCGAGGAAGGAGATGCCGGTGGTGTGGCGTGGCGGGGCGGATTTTGCGGCAGCCGGAGGCTTTCCATCCATGAATTCCCACCGTTCCACTCTGCTGGCTCTCTATAAAAACTTGATAGAAGCCGCAGAATTGGGGGTGGATTCAGTGGAGGAGGCCCGCTTTCCTGGCGATGGCGAGCTTCCTCTCCTCGACCCGGATGGTGGCGCGGTCCACCATCTCCTCTCCCACCACGATGGCCCCGAGTCCCTTCTCGACGTCGGCCTGCCGGTAGGCGGCGATGATTTTCCCGGCCTTCTCGATTTCCTCGGGGCTGGGGGTGAAGGCCTTGTTGATGACGTCCACCTGGCCGGGGTGGATGGCCCACTTGCCGTCGAAGCCCATGGCGCGGGCCATCTCGGCGTCCTTCTGGGTGAGGGCGAGGTCCTTGAACTTGAGGGTGACGCAGTCCACGGCGTCGAGGCCCGCGGCCTTGGCGGCGGCGATGGTCTTCTGCTTGGCGTAGTGGTAGGCGCTGAAGATGTCGGTGGTGAGGAGGGCCCCGGTGTCCCCGGAGTAGTCGGCGACCCCGAAGATGAGGGCCTGCATGCGGGGGCTGGACCGGGCAATCTCCTCCGCGCGAAGGATGCCGACGCTGGACTCGATGAGGACCTCGAGGCCAATGCGGCCCACGGGGAGGCCGAACTTGAGTTCCAGGTGGGAGAGGAGGCGGTCCACGTAGTTGACCTCGTCGGGGTACTCGGTCTTGGGGAGGATGAGAACGTCGATGTGCTTGCCGGCGCCCCCGATGATATCTACCATGTCGTCGAAGAAGAAGTGGGTGCGGAGGTTGTTGGGGCGGAAGGCCAGAATTTTGCGGGACCAGTCGAGGGTGGTGGCGGCCTCGACAAGGGTCTTGCGGGCCCCCACCTTCTGGCTCATGGCGCAGGCGTCCTCGAGGTCGAGCATGACCTCGTCGGCCTTGGAGGAGGCGGCCCCGGACATCATCTTCATGCTGTGGGCCGGGGTGGTGAGCTCGGTGCGCCGCACCCAGACGCTGGACTTGCCGCCGTTCTGCTTCATGGCCGTCATGGGGGAGTGGGAAGGGGGTCTCTTAAAGGTTGTTCCGCGGGTCAGGCCCGGGGACGCTTCTTGACGCGGGCCTCGTAGGCGGCCTCGCAGACCATGGTTTTGCGGTCCTGCTTTGTCCCGGTGAGCTTGAATGTCACCAGGCCGGAGTCCTTCTGGTCGTCCTTCTTCTCGATGACCTGGGTCTTGGCGAAGAGGGTGTCTCCGGTGAAGACCCCCGCGGTGTGGCGGGCCTCGCGGAGGCGGGTGATGGCGAGGGCGTTCTCGGTGGTGTCGGGGGTGGAGAGCCCCATGAGGACGGCGAGGACATAGGTGCCCACGATGGGGCGGCGCCCCTGGAACTGGGCCTTGAGGTTGGGGTCGGTGTCGGCGAGGGCCTGGTTGAAGTGGAGTTGGGCGGTGTTGAGGACCTGGCTGGTGAAGGCGATGTGTTCGGTGTCTCCCAGGGTGCGGCCCCGGGAGTGGACGCGGGTCTCCCCTACCTGGAAGTCCTCGAAGTGGTTGCCGGTACCCGTAAGGGCTGGCTTCATTTCTCCATCAGCCTCTTTCCGATGACGTCCATCTGGATTTCGGTGGTCCCCTCGAAGAGGCTGAAGACCTTGCCGTCCCTCCAGTATCGCTGGACGTCGAATTCCTCGCTGTATCCATAGCCTCCGTGGATCTGGACCGCCTCGCGGGTCACGGTTTCCACCATCTCGGTGGCGATGACCTTGGCCATCCCGGCCTCCAGGTCGCACCGCTTCCCCGAGTCCTTCATCCGGGCCGCGTAGTAGGTGAGCTGGCGGGCGGCCTCCACCCGTGCGGCCATCTCTGCGAGCTTGTGGCGGATGACCTGGTGCTCGTGGATGGGCTTGCCGAACTGGGTCCGCTGCTTCGCGTACTTGAGGGCGGCCTCCAGGGCGGCCTGGCCCACCCCCACCGCGCGGGCGGCGGTCTGGATGCGGGCGGTCTCGTAGGTGGCCATGAGCTGGTAGAACCCCCGGTTGGTCTGGAGGCCGATGAGGTTCTCCCCGGGGACGAAGAAGTCCTCGAAGGAGAGGCTGTAGCACTTCATCCCCCGGTATCCGATGTGGGGGATGTGCTCCCCGGTGAGGTGGGGGGGCTCGAAACCATCGCCGGGTTTCTTGGCGGCGAGGAGCATGGAGAGCCCCTTGTGCTTCTTGGAGGGGTCGGGGTCGGTGCGGGCGAGGACGGTGAGGATGGAGGCGCGGTTGGCGAGGGTGCACCAGGTCTTCTGTCCGTTCAGGCTCCAGCCCCCTTTGGCGGGGGTGGCGCGGCACTCGAAGCTGGCGGTGTCGCTCCCGTGGTTGGGCTCGGTGAATGCGGCGGCCGTGAGGATTTCCCCGGTGGCAATCTTGGGGAGCCACTCCCGCTTCTGCTCCTCGGTGCCGTTGGCCAGGATGAGGGTCCCCGTGATGAGGCTCCGGGTCATGATGGAGCCCACCGAGAGCCACGCCCGGGAGAGCTCCTCGGCCACCACCACCATGGCCTGGTGGTTGAGCCCCGAGCCCCCGTAGTCGGTGGGGAAGATGATGCCCATGTAGCCCAGCTCGGCCATCTTCCGGAGGATGTCCATGGGAATCTCCTGGTTCCTCCGGTCCAGGTCGCCGGCCACCGGGATGACCTCCTTCTCGGCGAAGGAGCGCACCGAGGGGCGGACCTCCTCCATGATGTCCTCGGCGCTCATGGCTTCCTCCGGCGGATGAGGTTGGAGCGCTGGTAGTCCAGGACCAGTTCACCCTTCTGGTTCCGGGCTCGGGTCCTCACGGTGAGGATGCCCTGGTCGGGCTTGCTCTTGCTCTCCCGGGTCTCCACCACCTCCGACTCCGCGGTGAGGGTGTCCCCGGGGTAAACGGGCCGGTGGAAGGTCATGTCGCCGTATCCCAGGAGGGCCGTGGCCTGCTCCGAGATGTCCTCCACGCTCATCCCCAGGATGATATTGAACACCAGCCAGGGGCAGACCGCGACGTCGGGGTGGCCCAGGGACCGGGCGTAGACCCGGTTGAAGTAGAGGGGATTGTAGTTCATGGTCTGGGTGGCGAACTGGATGGCCTCCGCCTCCGAGATGGTCCGCCCCCAGTGGTGGGCGAACACGGCGCCCACCTTGAACTCCTCGAAATACCGGCCCTTCTCGAAGAGGCGCTCCGGGGGAGCCGAAGCAGGGGTTGAATGCCGCCCTTCGAGCGGCGTTGGCAGAGGACTCGGGGATGCCATGGTCCGTTTCCCCCTCTGTGGCCGCGATATATATTTTACGCCCCCCGGCGAACCTCCATGGATGGAAGAACTCGGCCTCTGCGCCCTCTGCGGCACCCCGGGGAAGATGTACACCTGCCGCCTCTGCGGCCAGAACGTCTGCATCTACTGCACCAACTTCCGCTACGTCTGCCACCGGTGCGCCCAGGGACGACGGGGAGACATCGCCCCCGGCCGGGTGCTCCCCAGGCCCCAGCGTTCCCCGGGGACCCGCTTCTCCCTCGACGACAGCCGGTAGGACCCCCATGAAATACCAACTGATGGCCTTCGACATGGATGGGACCCTCCTCTGGGGGGAGGGATGCTGGGTAAAACTCCACCGCCACTTCGGCACCCTCCACATCGGGGACCGGAACCTCGCCGACTATGAAAAGGGGCGGTTCGACTACATCGAGTTCATGCGCCGCGACATCCGCTCGTGGATGGAGGCCCGCAAGATAGGCCTCCGCCTTTCGACTTCGTCGAAAATCGGTGCCTCCCCGGGGGAGGCACACGACCCCTCGGGCGGTCAACGACGTTTGAGAGGACCTGAAACCGGCTATACTTTCCTATACAAGGACCGAATCCACGTCTCCGAGGTCGAGGGGGTCCTCGCCGACTACCGCCTCGCCCCCGGGACCGCCGCGCTGTTCCGGCACCTGGAAGAATCCGGGACCCGCACCGCCATCGTCTCCAGCGGCATCGACCTCCTCGCCAGGCGGGTGGCCCGCCGCCTTGGAATCCACCATGTCCACGCCAACACCCTCCCCACAGACCCCCGGGGCCACCTCACCCTCCGGGGACTCGAAGCCGCAAACGGGGGAGGCGTGGACCCCACCCGGAAACACCAGGTCCTGCGCTCCATCGCCCGCCGCGAAAAAATACCCCTTGCAAAGACCGTGGCCGTGGGAGACAGCAGATACGACCGCAGCTTCCTCCGGGCCGCCGGCCTCGGGGTCGCCATCCGGGGGGACCCCATCCTGGAGGAGGCCGCCGACCTCACCGTGCGCGACCTGCGGGAACTCCGCGAACACCTGTGAATAGCGGGGAATGGATTCGAACCATCGATCTTTGGGTTATGAGCCCAACGGGTTAACCTGACTACCCCACCCCGCTGTGGTTTGGTGTGGTGTGGGGTTGTCGGGGGCGGTTAATAAATGTTGTCCCCCGGCTTAGGTGGTGGGCCGGCTGCCGAGGGGCATTTTGGGGCTGGGGCCGCTCTTGGAGGGGATGTCTTTGCCGTGGAGCATCCGGATTTTGCGGATGATTTCCTCGTGTTTGCGGTTGATTTCCCTGTAGATGTCTTCGTTGATTTCGCCGCGGATGTATTTCTGGTGGGTTTCGAGGAGGACGGATTCGAGGCGGAGGAGCATGTTCTCCCGGTTTCCGTCGGCGGCGAGGGGGGGCCTGGCCGGGGGCGCGGCGGGCTTCGAGGAGGATGGTGCGGCGGGGGCGGGCTTGGCCGCGGGCACGGCTGGGAGTGGGGCGGTGGCCTTCGGCGTGGCCGGGGATGCGACGACGGGGGTGGGAGTTGGAGTGGGAGTTGCAGGGGCCGCGGCCGCCGGGGCGGGGGTGGCGCGGGCCTGGCGGGCCTTCTTGGCCCCTTTCAGGTAGAGGAGGGCGAGGGTGGCGAGGAGGAGGGCGATTCCGAGGACGACGAGGAGTCCCACCATGGGGTTGCCGAAGGACATGGAGTCGGCGAAGTCGTCCACGGCGCTGCGGGCGGTGTCGGAGGCCTGTTTCTTGATGATGTCGGCGACCCCCTTGGCAATCTCCTTCTTGGCGTCGTCGATTCCCTTCTGGGCGAGAGCCGGAGGAAGGGAAAGGAGGAAGGCGGGGAGGAGGGCAGCGGCCCGCGGAAGGGGGTTGCGCCTCATGGGGTCCTCCGGGGGGTCTTGGATATGAGGAGGAGGGAGATGGCCGTGAGGAGGATGCCGGTGAGGAGGGGGAGGGCCCAGCCGGTGACGATGTTGACCATGGTGGCGGGGGCGGCGAGGAGGGAGTAGGAGAGGGCCCCCCAGGTGGACAGGGCGGAGCCGAGGGCGAGGATGGCGATGGCGGGGGCGGCGAGTCCCCGCGGGGGGGCGGTGGGGGAGGCAGGCTTGGAGGTGGTGGCGAGGGTGGCCTCGGCGCTCTCGGCGAACTCGACGAGCTCGCGCTTGAGGTTGAGGAGGACATCGGTGGAGGTGACGATGCCCACGAGGCGGCCCCCCTCGACGATGGGGAGGCGACGGATTTTCTTCTCCCCCATGGTCTGGATGGCCCGGTCGAGGTCCTCGTCGGGGCCCATGGTGAGGACGGGGTGGGTCATGATGTCGCGGACCCGGGTCTGGCGGGTGTCCTTGCCCTCGGCGGCAATCTTGAGGAGGATGTCCCGCTCGGTGAGGATGCCGGCGACGCCCCCGTTCTGGACGACGACGATGGCCCCGATGGCCTTCTGCCCCATGAGGCGGGCGGCCTCGGAGACCATGGAGTCGGGGGTGGTGGTCATCACGTTCTGGATCATCAGGTCCCGCAGTTTCATTGGTGGATACTGCGGCGCAGGGGGTTCAAAAAGTTTCCTCGCCTCTACTTCGCCTTTCGTGGGGCCGCCCGCTTGCGGATTCGGACCTCAAGGACCCCGTGGCGGCAGGTGGCCCGGGCGCTCCGGGGGTCCACGGGGGCGGGGAGGCGGACCTCCTCGGCGTATTCCCCCTCGTCGCCGCGGGGGGCGCGGAGGTGGAGGGTGCGGTCCTGGGCCTGGAGGCGGAGGTCCCCCCGGCGGGCCCCGGGGACCTCGGCGATGACCCGGACCTCGTCGGGGGTTTCGAGGACCTCGATGCGGGGGCGGCGGGCGGGGGTCTCCCCGGGGGCGGCAGGGGGTCGGTCACCGAAGGGCCGAACCTCCGGGGACTCCCCTTCCCGCTGGTTGAGGGTAAACCCGAAGGTGAAGTTCGGGGGGATGTCCACCCCCATCTGTTCCACCATCTCGCGGAACATCCTCTCCATGGCGGCGAAGAGGTCGTCGGGGTTCCCTTCCGGCGCGCGCTTGGAACTCATGGGGGCCCCGCGGATTTCTCCGGTTTAGGTGTAGGCGGCGAGTTCCTCGGCCTTCTGCTCGAATTCCTTGAGGGCCTTCTGGGAGGTGGTGGGCTTCACCTTCTTCATGGCCTCGTCGAGGTGTTTCTTCCGGAGGATGATGTTCTTGGCGGCCTCGGCCATGTGCTCCTGGTTGACGCCGGACTCGAGGAATTCGCGGAGGGCGATCATGGTGGCCTCGCGGGAGATGGCCTCCAGGTCGGACCCCACGTATCCCTGGGTGACCCGGGCGATTTCGCGGAGGTCGACCTCCTTGCCGAGGGGCTTGCCGGTGAGGTGGATGCGGAGGATTTCCTCGCGCTCGTCCTCGTTGGGAGGCTGGACGTAGATGAAGCGGTCGAAGCGACCGGGGCGGAGGATGGCGGGGTCGATCATGTCGGGGCGGTTGGTGGCGGCGATGACCACCACGTCCTTGAGTTCCACCATGCCGTCGAGCTCGGTGAGCATCTGGGAGACGATGCGTTCGGTGACGTGGCTGTCGCTGGACATCCCGCGCACGGGGACAAGGGAGTCGATTTCGTCGAGGAAGATGATGGCGGGGGAGGCCTGCTTGGCCTTGCGGAAGATTTCGCGGATGGCCCGCTCGGACTCGCCCACCCATTTGCTGATGACCTCGGGTCCCTTGATGGAGATGAAGTTGGCCTGGGAGCCGTGGGCGGCGGCCTTGGCGAGGAGGGTCTTCCCGGTGCCGGGGGGGCCGAAGATGAGGATGCCCCGGGGGGGCCGGGTGTTGAGAGTGCGGAAGAGGTCGGGGTATTTGAGGGGCCACTCGATGGCCTCGCGGAGCTCCTGCTTGGCCCGGTGGAGGCCGCCGATGTCCTTCCACTCCACCTTGGGGACCTCCACGTAGACCTCGCGCATGGCGCTGGGCTCGATGTTCCGGAGGGCATCGTCGAAGTCGGACTTGGTGACCCGGAGGTTCTCCACCACATCCATGGGGATTTCCTTCTCGATGTCTATCTGGGGGAGAATCTTGCGGAGGGCGTGCATGGCGGCCTCCTTGCAGAGGCTGGTGACGTCGGCCCCGACGAAGCCGTGGATGACGTCGGCCAGGTCCTTGAGGTTCACGTCCTCGGCGAGGGGCATCCCGCGGGTGTGGACCTGGAGGATTTCGAGGCGCCCGATGCGGTCGGGGATTCCAATCTCGATTTCGCGGTCGAATCGGCCGCCGCGGCGGAGGGCCTCGTCGAGGGCGTTGGGGCGGTTGGTGGCCCCGATGACGATGACCTGGCCCCGGGACTTGAGGCCGTCCATGAGGCTGAGCAGCTGGGCGACGACGCGGCGCTCCACCTCGCCGGTGACCTCCTCGCGCTTGGGGGCGATGGCGTCGAGCTCGTCGAGGAAGATGATACTGGGGGCGTTCTTCTCTGCCTCTTCGAAGATTTCCCGCAGGTGTTTCTCGGACTCTCCGTAGTATTTGCTCATGATTTCGGGGCCGCTGATGGAGATGAAGTTGGCGTCGGTCTCGTTGGCCACGGCCTTGGCGATGAGGGTCTTCCCGGTCCCGGGGCTGCCGTAGAGGAGGACCCCCTTGGGGGGATCGATGCCAAGTTTCTGGAAGAGTTCGGGGTGGCGCAGGGGGAGCTCAATCATCTCGCGCACCATGCTCAGCTCCCGCTTGAGGCCCCCGATGTCCTCGTAGGTCACTTGGGGGACGCGGAGTTCCTCGACGGGCTCGTCCTTGAGGACGATCTGGGTGTCCTTGCGGGCGATGACGACCCCGGCGGGCTGGGTGGAGGCCACGATGAAGGTGAGGGGGTTGCCGAGCATCTCGACGCGGATTTTCTGCCCCTTGACCACCGGGCGGCCCTCAAGGATGCGCTGGATATACTTGTCGCCGCCGACGATGCGGACGGGCTGGGTGGGAGCGATGAGGATGCGCTTGGCGTCCTTGGCGTCCACCTTGCGGATTTTGACGCGCTCGTCGATGCCCACTCCGGCGTTGCCGCGGATGTGGCCATCAATGCGCAGGATGCCCTTGCCGGTGTCCTCGGGGTGGCCGGGCCACACGATGGCGCTGGCCACGGTCTTGCCCTCGATTTCCACCACGTCGCCGCTGACCAGGCCGAGGCGCTTCATGGTCTCCATGTCGACCCGGGCGATGCCCCGGCCCGCGTCCTGGTGGTAGGCCTCCACCACGCGCAGGATGACCTCCCTCTTCTCGTCGGTCACCGGCTGGCCTCCGCGGCTTTCATGGGGGGGACACCTTCCAGTCGAATCTTGTCGCCGCTAACGGTAATGAGCTTTCCCCTCTGGAGCCCCTGGAGGACCTCCAGGAACTCCTCGTATTCGAGGCCCACGGAGCGGTAGACCTCCCGGGCGCTCTCCATCCCCCGGGCCAGGGCGAGCAGGATGGCGACCTCCCGGGGGTCGCCGGTGAGCCCCCGAACCGCCTCCTGGCACCTCTCCATGATGGCGTTGGCGCGCCACTGGAGGGAGCGGTAGGCCCCGGCGAGCTCCGCCTGGAGGTCGCGCACCCCGCGCAGGGCGAGGGTGAGGTCGCCGAGGCGGTCGCGGGACTCCAGGCGCTCCACCTCCTCGAGCCGCTGGGCGGCCCGCCGCAGGTGGTCATCGTCCAGGTCCTCCTCCTCCACCGGCGAGGCCTCGGTGCCGAAGGAGAAGGGCCCGAGTTCCACCGAGAGGTGGACGCTCTCCGAAATCTGGAAATACTTCCTCCGCCCCTCCTCGGCCCGCGCCTCGATGATGCCCGCCTCCTCCAGCATGGCCAGGTGGTCCAGCACCGCCTTGGGGGCCACCCGGAGCCTCCCCGAGATTTCGGACACGTAGCAGGGGCGCGAGGCCAGCAGCTGGAGGATCTTCCTCCGGTTCTCGTTGCCCAGGAGGTCCAAGAGTTCCCACGGCTCCATGCCTATCACTAACCTAAGGTTAGTGTCGTGGCATATAAAGTTTTGGCCAACGTCGCCTTCGGTGACGTTCAGGTGTGAACCTTTTTCCCCGCCCCGGCCCACGGGATAGGCGTATGTCGGTGGTGGTGCGCTTCAAGGTGGGGGAGATTGCCGTGCAGGTCCTGGAGGCGGAGGGGAAGTTCCTCCTGGAGCACTACGTGGGGGAGCATCTCCACTATTCCCAGACCTACGCCGCCCGGGAGAAGGCCATGCGGGACTTCGAGTTCCTCAAGCGGGAGACCATCTCCGGGGAGGTCAAGGGGGAGCCCATTGACGCCCGCGGATACAAGGGGAGAAGGGGACATCACTGAACCCTTTTTCTAAGAGAAAAAGGGTTCAGGCGCGGCCGAGGATGGGGATGGCCGCCCCGGTGATGCTCCCCGCCTCGTCCCCGGCCAGGAAGAGGATGGCCGCGGCCACTTCCTCGGCCTTGACCCAGTGGGTCTCGTCGGGCATCATGCGGCGGTTGGTGGGGGTGTCGATGGGGGCGTGGACGACGGCGTTGACGGTGACTCCGTGGTCGCGGAGTTCGTCGGCCATGGCCTCGGTGAGGCGGATGACCCCGCCCTTGGCGGCGGCGTGTGCGGCGGCCCCCGCGTGGCCCCGGAGGCCGCTGCGGCTGGAGATGTTGATGATGCGGCCCCGCCCCTGGCGGGCCATGACCGGGGCCACGGCGCGGCTCACGATGAAGGTGGAGCGGAGGTTGAGTTTCAGGGCGAGGTCGAAGTCCTCGAGGCTGGTCTCGGACACGGGGGGCCCACCGATGAATCCCCCGACGAGGTTCACGAGGATGTCCACCCGCCGGTGGTCGCGGAGGACCTGCTGGACAAGGGCCTTCACCCGGGCTTCGTCTGTGACGTCGGTCCGCACGAAGGTGGGCCGGTTGGGGAGGCGGCGCCAGAGGGCCCGGACCGCCTGCAGTTCGTGGTCGCTGATGTAGGTGGCCACCACGCGGGCTCGGGCCCGCAGGAAGGCCTCGGTGACCCGGCGGCCGAAGTCCCCGGTCCCGCCGGTGATGAGCACGGTCTTGGATTTGAGGTCCACGGGGTGAAATCGGCCCGGGGGTAGATAAAATTAGGCTTTCCTGGGTTTGGAGGTGGTGGGGGCCACCCGGGTGGCGCCGTCGCCGAGGAATTCGATGATGGCCCGGTTGAACTCGGCGGCCTTCTCGAAGTTGAATCCGTGGCTGCCGCCCTCGATTCGGACCAGGCGGGCGCCGGGGATGCGGCTGGAGAGGACTTCGCTGTTCTTGGGGTGGACGAGGGCGTCGTGGGTGCCGGTCATGACAAGGGTGGGAACAGTGATTTGTGGGAGGCGCTCGAAGGTGTCGTGCTCCTGGGTGGCGACGACCTGGCCGAGGAAGCCCTCGACGCTGGCCTTCTTGAGGAGTTCCTCCATGAAGGGGATGAGGAGGGCCTTGTTTTTCTCGTAGAACTCCTTGGAGAGGACGAGGGGGAGCATGAACTGGGCGATGGCCTGCACGTTGAATTTCTTGGGGTCCACGGTCTTGAGGTCCCGGACCTCCCCAATCATGGTTTTCATGCCCTGTTCGAGGAGGGTCTTGGCGAGGGGGTCGGGGCGGCTGTAGGTGCAGGCGAGGACGAGTTTGGCGACCCGCTGGGGCCAGCCGAGGGCCACCTCCTGGGCAATCATGCCCCCCATGGAGTCGCCGACGACGTGGGCCCGGGGGACCTGGAGGAAGTCGAGGAGGCCGATGACGTCCTGGGCCATCACCCGGGTGGAGTAGGGGCCCGGGGGCTTGTCGCTGAGGCCGCAGCCGCGGTTGTCGAGGGTGATGACGCGGAAGTGCTTCTTGAGTTCGGGGACCTGGAACATCCAGCCGCTGGAGTCCATGCCGAGGCCCATGATGAGGACCAGGGGGTGGCCTTGGCCGTGGGTGCTGTAGTTGACCTGGATGCCGTTGATGTGGGCCTTGGGCATGGTGTGTGTCCGCGCGGCTTCGCCGCGCGGAGTGTTTTTCCCGCTTCGCGGGAAAAACACATAAAGGTTGTGTTGGGCGGCGCTCGGCTGATCCCACCGTTTATGGAATTTTTCGCCGAAGGCGAAAAATTCCATGGGCTCGCGAAGCGAGCCCCTACAGGAATCCGAGGGCGTCCTCGATTCTTCCGAGTTCGGGGCCGGTGGTGTGGGTTCCGGCGATGTATCCGTGGGTGTTGGCGAGGACGGCGGAGCCGATGTAGGGGTATCCGCCGTTGACGGTGCCGATGTCCAGGGGCAGTTGGAAGGCTTTTTCGAGGATGGCGATTTCCTGGGGGGTGGTGCGGGGGTGGACCAGCACCCCCTTGTTGGTGGCGAAGGCGGCCATGCCGGGGTTGTGGAGGCCGGCGATGGTGGTGCGGTGGACGTCGACGCCGAGGGTCTCGGAGGCCACCTGGGCGGCGCGGTCGGGGAGGCGGGGGCTGAGGATGGCGGCGGTGTCGTTGGCGAGGACGAGGTTCCCGGCGGCGTTGAGGCGGCCGGGGAGGCGGGCGACGTGGAGGCCGTCGGCGGCGAGGCGCGAAATCTCGGCGTCGTCGGCGATGTTGGCGACGAGGAGGCCGCGGCTGTTGGCGGCGATGAGGGCGCCGAGGACCGGGGAGTCGCCGATGGTGGCCTCGAGGGCGGGGACCTGGAGGCTCTCCTCGATGTGGCGGCGGGCCCTCGGGGAGATGCCGGGGGGGAGGAGGACGCGGGTGTCGGTGGCGCGGGCGAAGATGCCGATGTTGGGGTTGCCGTCGAAGTCCACGCGGCGGGCCCCGAGGGAGCCGGGGGGGCTCGGCTGGCTTTCCTGTGTCTCCACGCGCGATTCTCCCCTACTCTTGTTTCAATTCGGCCTCGACGATGCCGTCTTCGAATTTCATGGCGCGGACCCGGATGTGGCGCGGGGGCTTGCGGGCGCCGCGGGAGAAGACGTGCTCGTTGATGCTGGAGTCCAGGTGGACCTCGTCGGGGCGGGCCTTCATGTGGCGGACGAGGTAGTCGCGGATGTGGAAGATGGCGAGTTCGGAGCGGCGCCAGCGGGGGTCGCGCTCGGGGTGGAGGGGGATGGTGTAGATGCGCTCCACGTTGACCTCCATGCCCTCGCGGCCCGGCTTCTCCTTGGGCTTCTCTTCTTTTTTCTCTTTTTTGTCTTCGCTCATTTAGCTCTCCAGGTGTCGGCGTCGTCTCCAGTGGCGGCGTTTGGGGTGGCTCTGGACGCGGCGCTGGGTGCGGACGATGACCCAGACGGGGACCCGGCGGTTCTGCTTGGTCTTGCGGGCCAGGCGGCGTTTTTTGGGCAATCCTTTTTTGGACATTATTTCCTCGTGATGGTGATTTCGCGGCGGCGGGGGGCGAGGCGGGCGAGGAGGACGCGGAGCTGCTCGTCGGTGATGGCATTCTGGAGCTGGCCGCTCTGGAGGAGGGCGATGAGCTGCATCTCGACCTGGTCTACGAAGTCCGGGCGGGTCATGCGGAGGCTGTTGAGGCGCTCCCGGGCCTCGGGGGTGAGAATCTGCCGGAGGAGGGCCTGTTTGCGGACTTCGAAGTCCTGCTTGGCGGCCTGCTCCTGGGCCAGGCGGGCCTGGGTGGCCTGCTGGTCGGCGACCATCTGCTGGGCCTTCTTGCGCTTGAGGGTCTCCAGTTCCTCGTCGGACATGGGGGCATCACTGGCCCGGGGGCCTCGGGGCCTCGGCGGGAGTTGCAGGAGAGGGGGCGGTGGGTGTGGCCGGGGGCGGCTCCAGGGG
>JACQPP010000118.1 GCA_016207465.1 Methanobacteriota archaeon | reverse complement strand
CCCAGGGTCACATCCACATGGCTGGCGGAGGCCACACCCGCCCCGAGAAACATGCCCAGAAGGATGAAAACCGCGAGACCGGAGAGGGCCCGCCGACTACAATGAAAAATGTGAGGAGACATAAAACGGCATTTTCCGAATAGACAATAGATGGCAATTAATACGTTTAAATCTTACGTCACCATGATTCGGGAGGAGGATGTCAATCCAGACAGGCCCTCCCCGGGAATACACCCCTTGGATTTCGGTCCACCAGCACATGGGCCGCCGCACTCGATTGCAGGGAGGCCACATGGAGAAAGGTTAAAACGCAGGGGGGGACCATGGAGAATTGAGTCTTCCCCATGGCCCCCACGCCCTCCGGCCCATCGGAGACCCGGTTCACATTCTGCCGCATCTGCGAGGCGGCCTGCGGCATCCGGGCCGAGGTCCGGGATGGCCGGGTGGTGTCCCTCCGCCCCGACCCGGACCACCCGGTGTCGCGGGGCTACTCCTGCGTGAAGGGGACCCGGGGGATTCTGTCGGTGCAGAACGACCCCGAGCGGCTCAAGCACCCGGTGAAGAAGAAGGGAGAGGGATGGGAGCGCATCTCGTGGGACCAGGCCCTCCGGGAGATTGGAGGCGAGCTGAGGCGAATCCGGCGGGAGCACGGCCGCCGGAGCCTGGGGGTCTACTTCGGGAACCCCACCGCCTTCTCCTACTCCCACGGCCCGGCGATGCTGGCATTCACCCGGGCCTACGGGACCCCCAACGTGTTCTCGGCGGGCTCCCAGGACTGCAACAACAAATTCGTCGCCTCCCGCCTGATGTTCGGGTCGAGCCTCATCCAGCCCTGCCCCGACATTGACCGAACCCGCTTCCTCCTGATGTTCGGGGCCAACCCCCTGGTGAGCCACTTCTCCTTCGTCACCGTCCCCCGGCCCCACGAGCGCCTCCAGGCCATCATTGACAGGGGAGGCCGGGTGGTCTCGGTGAACCCCCGCCGCACGGAGACGGCCCGGAGAGTGGGGGAGCACCTCTTCATCCGCCCCGACACCGACCTCTTCCTCCTCCTCGCGCTCCTGAACGTCATCTTCCAACGGGGGCTCCACGACGAGCCCTACCTCCGCCGGTGGACCCGGGGATGGGAGCGGGTCCGGGAGGCCGCGCGCCCCCACACCCCGGAGAAGACGGCCGCGGTCACCGGAATCCCCGCCCCCGCCATCCGCAGACTCGCCGTGGACTTCGCCCGCGCCCCCGGCGCCGTGGCCTACACCCGCACCGGGACCTCCATCGGCCACTTCGGCACCCTGACGGAGGCCGCCATCCACTGGCTGAACCTCGCCACCGGCAACATGGACCGGCCCGGCGGGGCCTTCGCGGGGGGCGGGGGCCTCCTCGACCTCCCTCCCCTGGGGCGACTCGGGGGCGCCGACCGCTCCCGGGAGCGGAGCCGCATCGGAAACCACCCCAAGGTCCTCCAGACCTTCCCCGCGGCCATCCTCGCGGACGAGATTCTCACCCCGGGCCCCGGGCAGATTCGGGCCATGGTGGTGACCGCCGGGAACCCGGTGCTCTCCTGCCCCGGGGGCCGGCGGCTCGCGGAGGCCCTGGAGGACCTCGACCTCCTGGTCTCCCTGGACCTCTACATCAACGAGACCGGGAGCCTCGCCGATTATGTGCTACCCGCGACAACGTTCCTGGAGCGGGACGACCTCTGGCTCCCCGCGGTCCAGTTCCAGCCCATCCCCTATGCCCAGTACACCGGCGCGGTCGTCCCCCCGGACGGGGAGCAGAGGACGGAGTGGGACATCTTCCTCGGGCTCACGGAGGCCGCGGGACTCGACCCCGGGGGCATCCCGGGGGCGGGGCCCCTCCTCAAGATGGCAAGGGGGCTCCCCCTGCTGGGTCCCCCGCGGCCCCAGTGGATGCTCTCGGCCCTCCTCCGGCTCTTCGGGGAGGTGGACCTCACCACCCTCCGGAGACATCCCCACGGGCTCCTGCTGAAGCCCCGGCGCTACGGGGAGTGGCTCCGCCGGGGACCGCTGACCCCCGGCCACAGGATTCGGATGGTCACCCCCGAACTCGAGGGCGAACTGGAGCGGGCCCGGGAGTTCCTGGGGGACCTCCGGGAAAACCGCAACGGGGGGCTGATTCTCATCGGCCTGCGGGAACTGCGCTCCCACAACTCCTGGATGCACAACGCCCTCCGGCCCCGGGAGGGATGCCTCGCCTACCTGAACCCCCGGGACGGGAAACGGCTGGGGCTCACCGGGGGACAGGCCGCCCGCATCGAGGGCCCCGGGGGGCACATCGAGGTCCCCGTCTCGCTCACTGATGACATCATGCCCGGGGTCATCGCGGTTCCCCACGGCTGGGGCCACACGTTCAACTCGGGGCAGAGCCGGGCACGGGAGCAGCCGGGGGCCTGCGTGAACTATCTCGCCAGCGAGAAAGAGGTGGAGCCCCTGGCGGGGATGAGCGTGCTCAACGGGATACGGGTCCGTGTGTCGCCCAGTTGAAGAAGGGTCTACTTGCGCCGGGCGGCGGGGGCCTTGACCTTCATCTTTCCCCCGTTGTCCCAGTTGTCGAGTTTTTCGAGGGCGACCTCGGCGGCCTTTTTGCCGCTGAGGAGCATGGCGCCGAAGGTGGGCCCCATGCGGGGGAGGCCGTAGCAGGTGGCGACGGCCATCCCGGCGACGATGAGGCCGGGGTAGAACTCGCCGGTGTGCTCCACGAGGGTGTCCTCGCTCTTCTCAATCCACATGGCCCCCTCGCCGATGGTCTTGGTGATGCCGCGCTTCTCGAGGGCCTTGACGGCCTCGGCGTCGTGGCCGGTGGCGTCAATGAGGAGCTTGGATTCGAGGGGGAGGGGGTCGGTGCAGGTGATTTCGTGGGGGAGGGCGTCCACGGGGGTCCAGTTGACGACGACTCCGGCCACCCGCCCGTCGCGGACCACCACGTCCTCGACGCGGCTCATGTTGAGGATTTTGACCCCGGCGTCGCAGGCGGCGGCGATGAGCTTGGAGCAGGCGTGGGGCCCGTCGGCCACGTAGAGTCCCTTGGAGAAGAGCCGGTAGGGGCAGCCGACCTCGTCGAGGACCTTCTGGGCGGGGGCCCGGAAGGTCACGGTGTTCATGAGCATGCCGCCAATCCAGAAGCCGCCGCCGAGGTAGTTGTTCCTCTCGACGATGAGGGTGCGGAACCCTTTCTTGGCCAGCTCCCGGCCCGCGGTGAGCCCCGAGGGGCCCGCCCCGACGATGATGACGTCGCTGTCCACGTACTGCATCATGGTGTCGTGGAAGCCGGTCAGGATGGCCTTGGTGATTTCCTTCTCGCCGACGGGGTCGAACAGCATGGTGTGTCCTCCGCTCTCTGCTGCCCTTCTATCCCTGTCGGCTTTTAAAGGTATCCTTCACGTTCATCGGCGCAGCAACCCCATGATGTCCTGTTTGGTGACGATGCCCACGATGTTCCCCTTGTCCTGGACGAGGACGGCGGGGTGGCGTTCGAGGAGGGCGGAGAGGACGCCGAGGTCGGTGGTGGGGGCGATGATGGGGAAGGGCTCCCCCATGATGTCGCGGAGTTTGCGGGCGGATATCTGGCGGGGGTCGCCGCGGCTGATGGCCCGCATGAGGGTCCCCTCGTCAATGCTGCCTACGTGGACCCCCCGGTCCATGAGGGGCATCTGGGAGATGGATTCCTGCTCCATGATGCGGGCGGCCCGCTCGAGGCTGTCCTCGGGGGTCCCGGAGATGACGGGGCTGTGGAATATCTTGCGGGCGGTGATTTTGCTCCGCTCCACCTCGTCCAGGGCCCGGAGGAGCCGGGCGTAGGTGGAGAGGCGGGGGTCCACCCGCACCCGGGGGTTGGTGGACTCCAGGCGGGCCACCAGGGCCTGGCTGACCCCGGCGCGCCGGGAGAGCTCGACCTGGGTGAGGCCGAGGCGCTTGCGGCGCTCCCGCAGTTCCCGGAGGAGGGTCTCGTGGCCCGGGGGGGGCATGGTGTCTCCTCCCCGGCGGCGGGCTAAAGATTTATCCTCCCCCTGCCCGTTTTTTGTCCCATGTCTCCCGAGCCGGCGCCGGCCCCGGACATCCTGCGGGTGCGGGATATCATGTCCCGCGGGGTCACCACCATTGACCGGGAGGCCACGGTGCTCCAGGCGGTGAAAATCATGGCGGAGCGGAACATCGGGAGCCTGGTGGCCACCGAGGGGGGGCGGCCCGCCGGGATTCTGACGGAGCGGGACATCGTGCGCAAGTGCCTCCCCCGGGACGCCCCGTCGAGCACCCTGAAGGTGAAGGACTTCATGTCGGCCCCCCTGGTGACCATCGAGCCCGAGGCCGACCTGGGGGACGTGGTGCGCCGGATGCGGGTGCGGAACCTCCGGCGGCTGGTGGTATTCGACCAGGGGGAGATGGTGGGCATCCTCACCGACCGGGACGTCATCAACGCCTACCCCCGGGTGCTCTTCAGCGAGACCATGAAGGCCATGGGCGGGGGCAGCCTCCCCGCGCCCCAGGTGCAGGGGGGCAACGCCGCGGTGGAGCAGGCCGCCAAGGCCCTCCTGCGGAAGAAGATTGACGAGGCCCTGGACCGGGCCTTCGTGGAGTCGGTGCTCCAGGCCCTGGAGGACCCCCTGCAGAAGAAGATGGTGGAAATCCGGAAGGACCTCTACCAGAGGTACGAGCGGGCCCTGGAGGACGTGATGAAGGTTCTCCTGGGGCCCTCTCCCTGAACATGAAGAAGGTGGAGGCCATCCTCCGCCCGGAGAGGTTCGAGCGGGTGCGGGAGGACTTGGAGCGCATCGGCATCGTGGCCATGACCGTGACCCGGGTGGAGGGTCGGGGACGCCAGATGGGGAAGGGCCAGTCCCTGCGGGAGAAGACCAAGGTGGAGATTGTGGTGGAGGACGAGGACCTGAGGCGGGTGGTCCAGTATATCGCCGGGGCCGCCAAGACCGGGGAGCAGGGGGACGGCCGCATCTTCATCCTCCCCGTGGAGGAGGCGGTGCGCATCCGGACCGGGGAGAGCAGCGTGCGGCGGATGGGCGAGGGAAAGAAGGCCTGAGGCCATTACTTCACGATGGCCCGGATTTTGTCCACCGTGTTCTCCGGGAGGTCGCGGCGGGCGGTGACAATCACGATGCGCCCGGCGGTGAAGAGGCCGTAGATGTCGAGTTTCTCCATGCGGAGGGTGATGTGGTCGGCCTTGCCGAAGAAGGCCTGGGTCTTCTCCACGATGTCGGCCATGATGGCGGCCCACATGCCCCCCATGGTGCGGAGCACGGACTCGGGGATGGGCATCTCCCGGGCGATGTTCTTGAACTCCTGGACCTTCCCCTTGGAGTCCACCACCAGGACGGAGCCGATGCGGTGGTCAATGGCGAGAATCCTGTCGGCGATGGGCTCGGGGGACATAGGGGGGTCCTGCAGGGATTCTGGTGGCTGGGGTTTAAACATTCGCCTCATGGGGAAGGAGTCCCTCCAGCCTGCGTAGGGCGTCCTGGCGCCCCGGGTTTTGTCGGCGGGAGTCCTCGATGGCCCCGCGGAGCCAGAGGGTGGCCTCGTCCATGCGCTTCCGGTTCACCGGATGGGGGACGCCGTCCTTGCCCCCGAAGGCGAAGGTGTAGCGCACGGGGTCCCTCCAGGAGGGGGGCTCCCCGTAGAGGAGGTCGCTGACGAGGGCGAGGGCGCGGACCGCGGCGGGGCCCACCCCGGGCTGGGCCAGCAGTTCCGCGTATCCGCGGGGCTGGACGTCGTAGGCGCGGCGGAGGGCCTCCCAGTCCACGTGGCGCGGCATGTCCAGCCGGACCGGGGGCATCTCCGGGGCCTCCCCCGTGTAGTCCCCGAGGGTCCTCTGGTCCGCCCCGAGGGCCGCCTGGGCCGCGGCCCGGCGGAGGTGGGCGATGCCATCATTGACGAGGTCCACGGAAATACGCCGGGACCCCCTGCTGGCCGGATGGGTCATGTCGAGCACCCTCGGGTGGCTGGCCTCCCCCAGGATGCCGGTGTGGGGCTCCTCGACGAAGTCGGCGCGGGGTCCGTGCCATTGGTAGCGCCGCGCCAGCCGCGCCTGGGGGTTCATCCCCTGCTGGACAACACCCCAGTCATCCCGGGAGAGGAGGAAGGTGTGGTGGTAGAGGCGGTATCCGTCCTGGACGGCGGCGCTGTCCACCTTGGCGGACATGCGGCTCGCATAGACCAGGGGCCCGGGGTCGAGGCCGAACTCCCCCGCGAGGTTCTCCAGCTCGCCTGGCGTCCGGCGGGACTTGGTCCCCTTGCCCCCGGCGAGGGCCACCCCGTGCTCCTCCCGGGTGAGGACCCCCTTGAGGATGCCGCAGACCACCGTGGTGGTCCCCGAGGAGTGCCAGTCGTAGGCGAGGACACAGGAGAGGGCCTGGAACCAGTGGGGGTCGGAGAGGCGCTCCACAATCCCCCGGGGACCAACTTCGTCGTGGAGGAGGCCGAACAACTCCACCGAGAGGGCCCGCATCCGGGTGGCGAGCCAGCGCGGCGCGTGGCCCCCGTGCAAAGGAAGGGTTGAGATTCCTACTGAACTTTGGACCATAGGTTTTCTCCTTTCTTCACACAGATTTTACTTCTCCATCGCCACCCCCCGCCACTCTCCGAATCGCTTGTGCCCGCCACGGCCCCACCCCCGGGACCCCCCGGAGGGCCTCCTCGCTGGCCCCCAGCACACCCAGGGGGCTCCCGAAGGCTTCCAGCAGGCGCCGCGCGAGCACCGGACCCACGCCGGGGAGACGGAGGAGGAGATGGAGGGCCTGCTCCCGGGAATCGGGCAGTTTGCGAACGTAGGGCACCGGGGACTCCCCGGAGGACGGCCCGGCGGAGAGGACCAGGTGGTAGAGAAGGTCCGCCGCATCCCTCCTCCCCTTGCAATAGAGAACCGGCACCTGCCACCGCACCGCCAGACTGATGAGCACTCCCCGAGGCGCCCACGGGCGGGGCCCCTGAATCAGCACCACCGGCCGTGAATAGCACCGCTTCAAATCCGAGACCTGCCGGAAGAGACGGCCATCCTCCAACGACCTCAGGAGGTCCCGGGTCGTCTTGCGCTCCACCGCCGCACCTCCCGGGATAAGATAATCACCCACCGGAAGAGAACGATAGACCACCGGGACACCCCGACGCTCCAGCAGACGGGGGATACCCGAAAACCGCTCCCGGTAGTCCACCAGAACCGAGGAGGAAGAGAAGGGGGAAGAGATCATAGAAGAGGGTCAACGCGGGGGCAGGGATTTGAACCCTGGAAGGTCGGTTGACCAACCCGGCCCTCAACCGGGCCCGTTACCAGGCTGCGGCACCCCCGCAAAGGTTTATAAATCCAGGAGAGGATACACCATTGTCGGTTGACCCATCCGGCCCTTCAATCGGGCCTATTTTTAACTACCCCAGCGGGGGCTATATCCCGATTCAGCGAGAGGGGGGTGAAACTAATCCGGGATGCGGCGCCAGGCGAGGAAGAGTAGCGCGGCGAGAGGGAGCGGAAACGATAGTTCACCCCTCCCTCCGCGCCGCCCCCGCACTCCTTCGCCCCCGCCTCTCCTCAATCGCGTCCCGCGTGAACTCGTAGGCCTCGCGGGCGGCCCGCGAGAATCACCGGGCGGATACCGCATTCAGCCCCACGCTGGCCAGCAGCCCCTGGGTGGGGACGTCGAATATGTCCACGTCCACCCGGTCCCCCGCCTTGAGGGTGGCCTGGCTGAGGGCGATGTTGTAGACGGCGTGTTCTCCGGGCTCCCAGAGGGGGGACTCGGGGGCGGCGGCGTTGAACGCCCCCTCGACCCCGCGGTATCCGGTGGCCCCCCCGCGTATGGGGAGCCCTTCGAGGGGCTCGGGGAGGCCGATGTTGTTGACCCGGGTCTCAACGCGGAGGCGGGCGACGTCGAGGGGGGTCCCCCCGCCGTGGCGGAGGACGATGGTCTGGAGGGTGGAGTTGTCCTGGGCCCGGCGGAGGGAGACCGACTCCAGGAGGATGGCGGGGCCCGCGATGGGGGCAGGGGTCCTCTGGGGGAGGATGATGGGGAATGTCTCCGCCCCCCCGGTGGTTGTCACCGGGAAGCGCTCGACCACCACTCCGCCGCGGGCCACGCGGAGGGGGCTCCGGAGGCTGCGCTGGGCCGACTCCGCGAACCACCCCTGGACCCGGGGGAGGTCGGCGGGGGAGATGGGCAGGTCGGGGGTGCCGGGGGCCCCGGTGAGCCGCCGGATGCCCTCCCGGAGTTCGGAGGTGTTCCTCCACTGGGAGGTGGCCGGGTAGACACGGAGGAGCAGCGGGTGGGACCCGCGGGCCGCACCCCGGGGGGTCTCCAGATGGGCCCGCACGCTCTCCGGGGAGACCTCCAGGAGAAGGCTTCCCTCGGTCCGCGGGGGCTCCACCGCCATCCTCTGCCCGGGGAGAAGTTCGGAGGAGAGGGTGGAGATGCGGGAGGCCACCTCGCGGGCCGCACCCTCCGCCACACTGCGGTCGGCCTGGGGGGCCGTGGAGAGGGCGAGCCCCAGGACCGCCGCCACCAGGAAGGCGGAGACCACCAGGAGGCCCACCCGGGAGAGGAGGAACTCCACCCACCCCGACTCATCGTTATGAAAAGGAGACATGGACATAGAAGACACCCCCCAGCCGCACGAGGCGGAGCACCACCGTGTAGCCGCCGGGGAGCAGGACCGCAGGCCTCCGCTCGTCGGGGGGCCCGTCGGCGGGGCCGGTGAAAGCGGCCGTGGAGCCCACCATGCGAGTAGCCCCATTCTGGAGGCGGTAGTAGAGGTTCCCCGCCTCCACCCCCGGCTCCCTCTCCCCCGGGGCTCCGCCGGAGGCGGGGGGCAGGGCCCCCAGCACAATGTGGGCCGCGCACCCGGGGATGCGCACCTGGACCCTGTCCTCGGCCCCCTCCGCGCCCCCGGAGTAGAGGGCCTCCGCGCGGACCCGGAGGGACTCCCGGGCCTCCAGGGCCGCCCGCTCGCAGGCATCGTCGGAGGTGGTGCGGAGGGCCCCCGCGGCCAGCACCAAGGCCGCCCCGGCGAGGGCCGCCCCAATCAGGAGAAGCATGGGCAGCCCCTCGACGGCCCCCGAGTCGCGGAAGAACCCCATCACCCACCGCTCCGGCCCCGGGCTCAAAAATACTTGTATCCCGGCTACATAAGAGAAAAGAAAAGTTGGGGGGGCAGGGCGAGCGGAGAACGAACTAGGAGGTGAACTACCTAAAATTATTTACACCTGCCCCCCATCGGTTGAACTGTTTGTCCCCCTCCGCGCACACTGGGAGGCTCCCCCTATAAAACCGTTTTTGGACATCCACTCCAGGGGAAACCCAGGGGCTCATGGAAAATGCTTTATAGAGTGACTATCGAGAACGTGATTCATGGTTGCTTCTCCCCACCGCAGGTCGGTGGAGCTGTATACGATTTCGGCGATTCTATCTGAAATCAGGGAGGGGGACTCCCTCTCCGACCTCCAGAACCGGACCAAGCTCACCTTCGTCACGGTCCAGAAGACCATCCGGGTCCTGGAGGACCGGGGGATTGTGAAGACCCGGATCAACACCAACGACCGGGGGCGGGCCCGGGAGTGCGTCCACGTGGAGCCCGCCTACAAGAGGGCCGCCCTCTTCTACCGGGAGGTCTTCCAGAGGATGGACATCCTCTTCCAGGGGGCCCCGCCGGAGGGGAACCCGGTGCTCTTCAAGATGGAGGTGCTCGACCGCTGCCTGGACGAGATGCGGAAGGCCCTCCCGGAGGGCGACTCCGGGGTCTTCGACGCCTGGCTGAAGAGCGCCAGCGGGGAGGTCCCCGGGGCCCCGGCCTCCACGGAGAACTACGCGCGGAAGGGGGACAAGGTGGTCTTCTACCCGGAGGCCTTCCAGGTCCGGGTGCGCCCCCTGAAGGGGAAGACGGAAGAGGCGGCCAAGGAGAAGAAGGAGAAGGTCACCCTCATCCAGTTCTCGGATTAAATCCCTTTTCTTTCTTTCGTTACAACCGCGGGAGAAGTCCGCGGCGCTTGGCGTATTCGAGGTAGGTGAGGTGCTTCTTCTGTTCCAGGCAGGGCTTGAGCCCGGTCTTCATGCGGTGGGTGACGGCGGGGGTGGTCTGGAGGAGGAGGGCGTCGCTGCCCTCTCCGTAGGAGGCGGCGAGGATGCGCTGGCCGGGGGCGGCCTGCTCGAGGACGGCGCAGAGGCCCAGGGGGACGTGGGCGGCCCCGAGGTGGCCGAGGCGGTCCACGGTCCACCCCGCCTTCATCTGGGCCTCGCTCCAGCCGTATTTCTTGGCGATGGCCTGGAGCTGGCGGCCGTCGGGGGACTGGAGGACCACGTGGTCCACGGTTTTGGTCCCGTTGCCCGCCTCACCTGAACGCCGCTCCCCTTCGGGGGAGCGGCGTTGGCCAATGACGGCTTCGATGGCCCCCTGGAGGTGCTTCTGGTATCCGTAGGTGAGGCTGAAGCGGGGGTCGTAGGGGACCTCGTATCCCTGGATGTGGAGGCTGTCGGTGAACTCGGTGGTGTAGGCGGCGGAGGCCTCGATGGTGGCCATGGGGGCCTCGCGGGAGAGGAGGAGTGCGGCGGCCCCGGCGCCGCTGGCGGCCTCGAGCTCGGTGCCCGGGGCCCCCCGGCGGTTCTCGGAGGCCACCACCAGGGCCCGCACACAGCGGCCGGCGAGGATGGCGTCGCGGGCCGCGAGGAGGGCGAGGGTCCCCGCGCGGGCCGAGCCGGTCACGTCCCCCTTGAGGGCCCCGGGGGCGAGGCCGAGGAACTCGGAGACAAGGGTGGACGCATTCTTTCCCTCCAGGGGGCTCTCGGTGGCGGCGAAGTAGAGGGCCCCGATGGAGTCCCCGGGGACCCCCGCGTTCCCGATGGCATGGAGGGAGGCCTCGATGGCCATGGAGACCTCGTCCTCCTGGCGGCCCGCCACGCTCTTCTCCGTGATGCCGGGGGCGTCGGTGGACCACGCCCGGGAAATCTCCTCGATGCGGATGCGGTACCAGGGGACATGGACCCCGTAGGCGGCGATGCCCACGGCGGTCCCCGGGGGCGGAGGATTATTGGAGGCCATCTCATTCATACTACGCGGAGTCAAAAAGATTGCTTTGCCCACGCTGGCCGGGGCGCAGGAGAAGGCCGTAGGCCACGCCGACGAAGAGGCCCCCCAGGTGGGCCCCGTGGGCGATGGTCCCCGGGGCTACCTCCGGGGGGAGGAGGGCTCGCGACCCGTCACGGCCCCCCTTCCCCCGTTCGTAGCGCACACCCCCTACCCCCCGGGGTAGCAGGGGGTTTGGGGGCTTTGCTCCTGCTATTTCCGGCCGGGCTCAAAAACCTTCGGCCTCCCAGGGTGGCGGAGCGCGCGCCTCGAAGCCCATAAGTCCCCCGGGGCCCACCCTATCCCATCCTATGCCCATCAAGGCCCCCCGGGGGCGTCTGCGGGTTCTCTGGGTCGCGGTTGTCGCGGGCCTCCTCATCCCCTGGAGTGCCGCCGCCCAGAATACCACTGGCTCCTTCGAGAGGTGTCGCCTCCTGGACGCCGAGGCCCCCACCATTGTTCCGAGCAAGGCCCAGTGGGAGGTAGGAGAACGCCTCATTGTCTCCACCACCCTCGCCAACTTCGATACGGCGCCATTCGATATCAGCCTCTTCACCATCTTGGACAAGCCGGTATGGGCAACCGATGCCGATAATCAGCCATGTGACCCCCCGACCAGGGAGATACCGGCGTCTATCTGCACCATCCAGGACACCCGCAACCAATCCACCAGCCTCAAAATCCGGCCCAATGAAACGGGGGAACTTCCCAAGAAAATCGGCATCCTCGTCACCGGCACCGTCCCCCCAGTCAGGCAAACCCCCGACCACTCAGCGCTCCGAGTTCGTCTCGTCCGAGACACGGTCATTTTCTGCGAGGTGGTCAGGCAACGTTTCGACAGATTCGAACACGATGACGATTTCGGTTACCTAGTGGGGCTTCAACCAACCTTCTTCCTCTTCTGTAGTCGCAGAATCCTTGGGTCATCGCGGTGTGCGTTCCTCCAGGCGATGTAGCGTCGAATGGCCCGGGCCTGCTCGGCGTGGTCT
>JACQPP010000119.1 GCA_016207465.1 Methanobacteriota archaeon | reverse complement strand
CCTCAACACCGGCCTCGGAAGGTGGCTCACCACCCCCCACGCCTACCTCTCCATGGCCCGCCCCAGCCCCTACGTGGCGAAACACCAGCACCCCGGCCAGGAGGGCACCAGAGACAGGGTGGAGCCCCTCGGCAACCGCAAATACCTCTTCATCTACCCCTTCCTCAAGACCCCCGAGTGGTACTTCCTCCCCCCCGCCGAGCGCCAGAGGATGATGAAACAGCACATCGAGGTGGGCCACAAATACCCCACCGTCAAAAACAACACCACCTACTCCTACGGCCTCGACGACCAGGAGTTCGTCGTCGCATTCGAGAGCGACAAACCCGAGGACTTCCTCCAACTCGTCGAGGAGATGCGGGGAATCGAGACCCGGAGATATACGCTGCGGGATACGCCCATATTCACCTGCATCCGGAGGCCCCTCAAAGAGTGTTTGGATGCCCTCGGGTAATCCACCGCAGCAATCTCCGCGCAATATCGGCGTTCCCCGGAACGTCAGCGCATCTTCTCCATGGCGAGGGCCACAATCTTCCGTGCGAATCCCACCGCCTCCCGGGCCTGCTTCTGGGTGTAGGCCTCGAAGGGGGCGGCGGGCGGGGCGAGGACGTCGGGGTACCGGGTGGGGATGTAGTACTGGTCCAGGAGTTTGCCCCAGGCCTCCGCGGGCTTGAAGGCAGGGTCGCGGCGGCGGGCCTCGGAGGCGAGGCGGGCCACAGAGTGGTGGAGGATGAACCGCTGGCCCCTGGCGGTGAGGTAGGCCTTGAGGGCCTTCTGGCTGGCCTGCTCCGCCATGAAGCAGGCGTCGGAGTAGAATCGGTCCTCGAGGTGCTTGGTGGCCACCTCAAGGTCGTGCCGGGCCTGCCGGAGCCAGCGAATGGCCTCCTCGCTACCTCTTTTCATAGAGGACCCGCCCCTCCCGGAGGAAGGCTCGCACGAAGGGGTTCCCCTGGCGCCTCATCTGCTCCAGTTCCTCGGGGGTGTAGACCAGGATGTCCACCCCCGGGGCGGGGCAGAGGAGGGCCGCCCGGCGGAGGCGCTCCACGAAGGGCAGGCGGGTGCGGGCCACCACCACGATGTCGGTGTCGCTCCAGCGGTCGGCGTCCCCCCGGGCCCGGGAGCCCACGAGGAGGATGCGCTCGGGGTTGAACTGGCGCAGGGAGCGAACAATGGATGTCAGGGAAGCGATGCGCGGCATTGCGATAGATGTAGGCCCAGATGGGAATAAAGGTTGGGCTACCGCAGCAGCCGCCGCAGGATGGGCATCTTCTCCAGGTTCCCCATCACCCGGTCCACCAGTGCGAGGGTGCGGTCGGTCTTGGCCATGGAGCCCTCGATGCGCTCGATGGAGGCCATGACCCGGTCGAGCATCTCGTTGACGCGCTCCACGGTGTCGCCCATTCGCTGGACGGTGGCCTCGACCCCCTCCATGGTGCTGGCCACCCGGCCCACGCTCCGGTCAATCTTGCCCATCAGTTTGTCGGCGCGGTCGAGGGATTTTTCGAAGTGGCCGAGGGTGCCCCCGGCGCTCTTCAACTGTTTGGAGGGCATGAGGTCCAGATGGAAGCCCGTCTTTTAACCTTTCGGCTCTCGCACCCCGACCTTGGGGCAGAGGTCGTCGAGGGGGCACTCCCCGCACCGGGGCCCCCGGGCGTGGCACACCTGGCGCCCGTGGTGAATCAGCAGGTGGCCGAGGTCAATCCAGTCGTCCCTGGGAAACTCCTCCATGAGTTCCCCCTCGATTTTCTCGGGGGTCTCGCCGCGGGCGAGGCCGAGGCGGCGGGAGAGGCGGGCCACGTGGGTGTCCACCACCACCCCTTCGGCGAGGCCCCAGGCGTTGCCGAGGATGGCGTTGGCGCTCTTCCTCCCGACCCCGGGGATTTCCATCAGCCCCTCCAAGGTGCGGGGGACCCGGCCCCTGAATCTCCCGTGGAGGACGCGGCCCGCCCCGCGGAGGCTCCGGGCCTTGGTGCGGTGGAGCCCCAGGGGGCGCAGGATGCGCTCCAGGTCGCGCACCGGGGCCCCGGCGAGGGCCTCCGGGTCGGGGTAGCGCTGGAACAACTCGGGGGTGATGGTGTTGACCTTGGCGTCGGTGGTCTGGGCGGAGAGCATCACCGCGACGAGACACTGGTAGGGGCCCTGGAAGTGGAGGGTCGCGGTGGGGCCATAGGAGCCACCCGATTTCCGACGAAGTCGGAAGGCGCAGCCCGCGCCCGGGTAGGCCCGGCGGAGGCGCCGCAGGAGTTCCGGGGCGGGATCCATGGCGCTACTCGAATTTTTCTTCGGCCACGCGGAGGCATCGCATGCAGATGCGGCCGTCCTCCCGGTACTTGTGGCGCCGGAAGAGGCAGAGGATGTAGCCGAGGAACCAGAGGCGCTTGGAGACAGGGTAGGGGACCCGCAGTCTGCGGCGCTTCCGTCCCTCCTCCTCTTCCGCCATCATCGCCTCCGGGCCCGGAGGAGGGCATGCCGCACCATGTCCTCCCGGAGGGGCCGGTGGAGTTTCCGTGCGTCCCCGGGGCCGTTGGGCAGGCGGAGGCCCCGCAGGACGGCGGCGGGTGTCCCCTGGAGGGTTTCCCCCATGAGGAGGTTGGCGAATCCGGCGAGTTCGTCGGCGACGGCCTCGTGCTTGACCTCCATGAGGTTGCCGTAGAGGTCCCGGGTCCCCCTCCAATCCAGGAGGGGGCGGAGCCCCGCGACGCCGAGGGCCACCCCGGTCTGCCCGATGCGGAAGGGCCTGCCGCAGGTGTCTGTGACGATGACCGCGATGCGGCGCCCGGTGCGGGCCTGGAGGGAGCGGCGGATGCGGCGGGCACTCCCGTCGGGGTCCCTGGGGGACAGGAGGAGGAGGCCGGGGGGGATGTTGGAGCGGTCGATTCCCGCGTTGGGGGCGATGTGGCCCCGGCGGTCGCGGACCAGGAGGGTGGGCTCCTCCATTAGGACCTCCACCGATTCCCGGAGCACGGCCTCCACGAAGCGGGGGTCTTCCCCGTGTCGCCGGGCGATGGCCCGGGCCCGGGGGCCGGGGCGGAGGGAATCCAAGGGGACGATGCGCCCCTCCACCTTGGAGACGGCGGTGGAGGAGACCGCGAGGATGTCCCCCCCCTGGAACTTCACCCGGCGGGCGAGGAGGCGGGGGAGGTCGTCCCCCGGCTGGAGGAGGGGGAGGCCGCGAACGGGAAATGCCTGAATGGCGTGGGGTGTTTTTTCCACGCTCGCTACGCTCGCGTGGAAAAAACATAAAGGTTGTTTCCGGATTGCGCTCGACCGAGACCGCTCTTTATGAAATTTTTGCGGAGCGAAGCGGAGCAAAAATTTCAGGGCGAGCGAAGCGAGCCCCAGTGGCGGAGGGCGGCGCGGGCCACGAGGCGGGCCACCCGGATGGGCTCGGGGACCCGGCCGTGGCGGGTGAACCGCCCGAGGACCTCCTGGACCTCGCTGCGGGTGAGGCCGAAGGAGCGCACGTAGACCGAGTGGCCCGAGGGGAGCCACGTGGGTTCCCGCTGGCCGAGGGAGCGGTAGGCGGCCAATCGCTCCTCCCAGTCGCCGGGGAAATACTCCTTGAGGTATTTGTCGAGCCCCCGGGACTCCTCGTAGGTGATGCAGACGAGGGGGGCCCGGGCGGCCCGGGCCACCTCTTGGAGGTCCACGATGTTGAACCACGCCCACACGCATCCCCCGAGGAGCACCACCTGGAGGTCCTCCCGGTGGAGGGTGTGGAGGAGGTCGAGGACCCCCCGGGTGGCGTCCATGCCCCCCACCGTGATTTCGGAGAGGGCGGCCCCGTCGAGGGCCCCATCGGCCCGGAGGACGACACCGGCGACCACCGATTTTCCCCCCAGGGGCTCCGCAGGGGTCTTCCGGGCCCGGGAGAAGCTCTCGGCGATTCCGAGGGCCCGGATGCCGGGCTTCCGGAGGCTCATATTCCGCGGGGCCGGCGGAGGTATCCGCGGCCGAGCTGGTGGAGGGTGGCCCCCCGCGGGGTGGGGTGGCCCCCGGCCCGGGTCCGGCCCCGGCGGATGGCCTCCAGCACCGCCTCCACGCTCCGCTCCCCGGCCTCCACCTCGGTGACGCCGCGTCCCACCATCCCCGCGATGTGGGCATCGCTCCCCGCCACCATGGGGAGGCCCGCGGCCCCGGCCCGCCGGCGGGCCCGCCGGTTGCCCACGCCGGTGAGATAGCGGGAGTTGAAGACCTCGATGGCGTCGGCCCCCAGGTGCTCGAAGGCGCCGATGGGGTGGCGGAGGGGATGGAAGGGGTGGGGCACGATGACCAGGGCCCCGGCCCGGTGGGCCCGCTCGATGGTCTCCTCGGGGCTCAGCCTCCGGGGGATATCCTCCGGGGCGCCGAGGACCAGGAGGTGGCCCCCGCGGGTGGAGACCTCCACCCCGGGGATGACCAGGAGGCCATCTGGTTTGGCCTGTGCCTCCCGGGAGCCCCGGGTGGTGTTGTGGTCGGTGATGGCCACCCCGTCGAGGCCCGCCTCCCGGGCCCTCCGGAGGATGGCCTCCGGGGGGTCCCGGCCATCGTAGGAGCGGGACGTGTGGATGTGGAGGTCGAAGCGGAGTTTCATGCTCATGGGTATGGGAGCGGGGTCATAAATGGTTAGAGGCGTCGGAGGGTTCCCTGGCGGGGCTCGTAGGCGCGGCCCGATTCGAGGAGGTCCCGGAGGGCCCCCTCTGCCTCCCCCGGGGGGATTCCCGCGTCGCGGGCGCGGGCGAGGAGGCCGGCCCGGGGGACCCCTTGGCCCCGGTCCATCTCGGCGAGCCAGGCCTCCACCTGCTCCCCGGCGGTGATGGGGCCCGAGAGCCCCCGGAGGAGGCGGCGGGCGGCCTCCTCCACCTCGGGGAGGCCGCGGCCCCGGTAGTGGTCGCGGGCGGCCCGGAGCCATGGGTCGCCGGGTTCCGTTTTGGAGGCGAGGGCGAGGTGCATCTCCTCGGCCCGGTCGAGGGTCCGGCGGGCGGTCTCATGGGACCAGAGGGGGAGGGTCTCGGGGGAGGCCGGGGCGAGTTCGAGGAGCACCGGCCCCCCGGTTTCCAGGCGGAGGAGAGTGGAGACCGTCTCCCCAGGCTGGGCCCGGGAGAGGCGGCTGGCCGCGGCGGGCTGGTAGGGGCCGGCGGTGGCCTCCCAGGTCCCCGCGCCATCGTCAATGTGGCCGCGATACACCGGGGGCTCGGGCTGGACCTCGCGGAGGGTCCCCGCGACGAATACCTTGCGGAGGAGGACCCCGGTGGGGCTCACGGCAAGAGGGACCCCATCCACGGGAATGCGGAGGTCGGAGAGGCGGTATTCCTGGGAGAGGACCCGGGGGAGGACCCGCGGCAGGAGGGCCATGGCATCCCGGCTATCTGCCACCGGTCACATAAGAACGTTAATACGATTCAGGGGTGGATTGGGGGGGAAATGGAGGGTGTCATCGAGGGGCGCCGGGTGCGTCTCCTCTCTATGGAGGGTCTGCCGGAGGGCTGGGGGACCCGGGAGTCCGAGGGGGTCCAGGTGAGCCTGGAGGAGGCCGCGGTGCTGGTGGAGCGGGGGCTCCTGGAGGTGAAGGATGGGGGGTCGGCGCTGGACCTCCCCGGGTTCCTGCAGGTGTGCGCCCGCCTCTCCCCGCGGTTCATCCCCCGGTATGTGGTGTTCCGCAACTTCCGGGAGCGGGGCTACGCCATCCAGCCGGGGCCCCTGGATTTCCGCCTCTACCCGCGGGGCTCGAAGCCGGGGGAGAAGGCCACGGAGGCCTACGTGCGGGCCCTCTCGGAGCGGGAGCCCCTGGAGATGCGGGAGGTGGCCCGGTGGCTGGAGGAGGCGGGGAACGTGCGGAAGCGGCTCCTGCTGGCGGTGGTGGACGAGGAGGGGGACACCACATTCTACGAGGCCCGCTGGACGGAGCCCCCCCGCCGGCCCTGGAGGGACCCCCCGTCGGTGGTGAGGGCCCAACTGCTCCCCGACCGGGGGATTGTGTGGGACGAGGCCGCCGGGAAGAGCCTCCACGAGTCCCTCTTCTACGGCCGCCCGGACCGGGGCCGCCTCGTCCTCTCCCTGGTGGAGGTGGGCCACCTCCTCGGGCAGGGGTTCCTCGAACTGCAGGGCTCCAACGGCACACCCCTCTCCCTGGACCAGTTCCTGGAGCGCGCGGGGGAGGTGGAGCCCCACCTGCGGGAGAAACTCCGCCTCTACAGCGACCTCCGGGGGCGGGGGCTGGTGGTGCGCACCGGCTACAAGTTCGGGACCCACTTCCGGGTCTACGAGAAATACCCGGAGCCCCACTCGAAATACCTGGCCCACGCGGTGGCCCCCGACCGGCCCCTGCCCCTCGGGGACCTCTCCCGGGCCGTCCGCCTCGCCGCCTCCGTGCGCAAGCACCTCCTCCTCGCCTGCCCCCAGGGGGCCGCCCTCCGCTACCTCGAAATCACCCGTGTGCGCCCCTAAAGCGTTTCGAGGCGGAAGAGGACGTTCATCCCCTTCAGCGTGAGCTGGACCTTGTCGGCGAACCGGATGATGTCGTCCATGGTGGCGCTCTTGTCCCACTCGTAGATGTAGTCGTAGTTGCCCTTCACCGGGCGGAAGCCGAGCCCCAGGAGCCGCTTGGTGACCTCGTTGGGCTTCGAGCCGTCGCTGTTGAACCAGAGAATCAGGTAGGTCTTCATCGCCTCTATGGTTTGCCGCTGTTCTCATTAACCTTGTGGGCCCCGGGTGGCGAAAACCTTTTTCTGTCGGACCCGCGTGCGTAGCCAGGAGAGGACCAATGCCGGGTCGCGTCGCCGTGGTGGGATACGGGGTCCCCTTCCCCTGCGGCCAGTACCCGAAGACCACCGAGGTGGAGATGGCCCTGGAGGCCATCAAGGCGGCCCTCGGCTCCACCCCACTGTCCAAGGATGAGGTGGAGGGGCTCTTCAGCGTCGCCACCATCGAGCCCGACCCCATCCTGGGGCTCGACATGCACCACGTGACCACCTACCTCCGCCTGGAACCCAGGTCCATGGCACGCCTCTCCCTCGGGGGCCTCTCCGGCGGACTCGCCGTCAAATACGCGATGAACGAAATCCAACTCGGCCACATCTCCACGGCCCTGGTCTACGCGGCCTCCCGCGAGCGCTCCATCACCGACGAGATTGTCCTCCGGGCCATGAAGCACCGGGCCTTCCCCGACACCGGGATGCGGCTCTTCGAGCCCGTCTCCACCCAGCCCTACATCCCCTTCAGCGCCATCCCCATCTACGCCCTCTCCGCCCGCCGCTACATGCACGAGTCCGGGGCCACGGAGGAGCACTTCGCCATGGCCGCCGTCCGCAACCGAAAGGGGGCCGTGGAGAACCCCTGGGCCGCCTTCCGGGAGCCCCTCACGGTGGAGGAGGTCATGAAGTCGCGGAAGATCGCGACCCCCATCAAGCTCCTGGACTGCTGCGCCAGCCTCGACGGGGCCGCCGCCATCGTCCTCGCCAGCGAGGAGAAGGCCCGGAAAATCACCGACACCCCGGTGTGGATTCGGGGCTGGGGGGAGCACCACGACAAGTCCACCTTCATCCCCACCGACACCACCCAGGGCTCCATCTGCCGCTTCGTGGCCGCCGAGACAGCGGCCCGGCGGGCCTACGAGAAGACCGGCCTCGCCCCCAAAGAGGTGGATGTGGCCGACATCTACGCCCCCTTCTCCCCCCAGGAACTCATCCTCCCCGAGGACCTCGGCCTCTTCCCCCGCGGGGGAATGGTGAGGGCCATCGAGGAGGGGGAAACCGACGACGACGGGAGGGTCCCCATCAACACCGACGGGGGGGTCACCAGCCGGGGCCACCCCTTCTCCGTGACCCCCATCTACGAGTTCATCAACATCGTCCGGCAACTGCGCGGGGAGGCCGCGCGCCAGGTGAAGGACCCCCGCATCGGCCTCATCCACGTGGAGGGAGGCATGGTGAACTCCAGCATGGTGTTCCTCTTGGAGGCTGGCGGATGACCGAGCCGCGCCCCACCCGCGGAGGCATGCAGAAGTTCCTCAAGCCATCCAACTACTCCTCCGCCTACCTGAAGCCCTACTGGGACGGCCTCCTCCAGGGGAAGTTCCTGCTCCCCCGATGCGCCAAGTGCCGGGAGCTCTTCTTCCCTCCCCGCCCCATGTGCCCCAAGTGTCTCTCCGGGGAACTCGCGTGGGAGGAGATGGAGCCCGAGGGGACCCTCCACTCCTGGAGCGAACTCCTCGACCGCCGCTTCCTCATCCTCGAGGTCCCCATGGTCCTCGGCGTCGTGGACCTGAAAAACAGCGCAGGGAGACTTGTCACCCGCATCCGCGCCCCCGCCACCGAGGTCAAAATCGGCATGCCCCTCCGCCTGGTCTTCCCCAAATACACCCACGAGGGGAAGGAGATGGCCATGGTGGAGGCCGAACCGGTTCGTTAACGGGATTTGTGGAAAATTTTGCCTTCGGCAAAATTTTCCATAGGCATCAGAACAGTTTTCCGCCCCGCACGGTGACGAAGACGAAGACCAGGATGAGGATGGCGATGAGGGCGGTGAGGGCCATCTGGTGGTGGAGGACCCGGCCCATGGAGTGGTTCCACTGGTCCATCTCCTGGCTCTCGAACTGGACCTTCAGTTCCCCCTTCTCGATGCGGGTGAGGATGACGTTGGCCGACTTGGGGAGGGCCCGCACCAGGTCGCTCACGTCGCTGGTGAACTCGAAGATGTTCTGGAGGAGCTTGGCGGGGTTGCGGAACCCGAAGGGGTCGAGGCGGCGCTGGACCTGGTCGGCGGCATATCTCTGGATGTAGGGCTGGACCACCGACACGATGTCGAAGGTGGGGTCCAGCATCTTGCCGGTGCCCTCCGCGTACATCATGACCTTGCCCAGGTAGATCATCTCGCTGGGGACCTCCAGGCGGTGCTTGGCGAATCGGAACATGATTTCGTCCATGAAGGAGCCGATGCCCAGCTGGTTCACCGCCAGGTGGCCGTCCACGTCGAAGGCCCGGTCCACGAAGTCCTGGAGGTCGGCGCGGAGCTGGGGGAGGTTGGTGTACTTGGAGGGCTTGTAGATTTCCAGCATCCGCTCCATGATGCGGTCCACGTCCCGCGCCAGGGTGGCCAGCAGCACGTCGGTGAAGGCGTCGAGGGTTTCCTTGGGGGCGGAGCCCACCATGCCGAAGTCGAGGAGGGCGATGACGTTGTTCTTCATGATGAACACGTTGGCGGGGTGGGGGTCCGCGTGGAAGAAGCCCCCCTCGAAAATCTGCTTCATGAAGGCCCGCACGCTGTTGATGGAGATGGTCCGCCGGTTGCACCCCATCTTGATGAGCTCGTCGGTCTGGTCAATCTTCACCCCGTCGATGAACTCCAGGGTGAGGACCCGCTTCGAGGTGTGCTCCCAGTAGACCCGGGGGATGTGAATCCACGGGTCCTTGGCGAAGAGCTTGCGGAACTTGTCCGCACTGCGCCCCTCGATGATGTAGTCCAGCTCCCGCAGGG
>JACQPP010000116.1 GCA_016207465.1 Methanobacteriota archaeon | reverse complement strand
TAAATTAAAATTATAATCTTGTGTATATTAAGTTTCCCCATCCTCCCGGCATTAAATCGGGATGACCTCTTTGAGCCCCTCGAAGTGGGGGTCCCCGGTGAGGACTTTCAGTCCGTGGAGGCGGGCGGTGGCGAGGACGTGGCAGTCCACGGCCCCCATCTGTTTCCTCTCCCGCTTGATTCGGGCGGCGGCCAGTGCCTCCTCGCGCCCCACGGGGTGGACGGTGGCGTGGGCCTCGAGAGAGCGGAGGAACTCGCGGGCCCGGCCCTCCCCCGCCTCTTCTTCCACCCGGTAGGCGACCTCGTAGAGGTTGAGGACCGAGACGTGGATTTCGTGTTTCCGGAGGTGGTCGAGGACCCGCTTTCCCCGGTCAGTCCCCCGGAAGTATTCGAGCCATGCGAAACTGTCAACGAGAGTCTTCATTCTTCATCCTCGACTTCCCGCCGGTGCTCCCGGAGGATGCGCCCGGTGTCCAGGCGGGGGAGGGAGCCGAACAGCTCCTCCAGGGGCCGGATGGGCCGGAGTTCGATTCGGTCGTCGTGGACCCCGATTTCGAATCTGCGGGCGGCCACGGCCCTGCGGATGCGGCGGGGGATGACTATGCGCCCCTGGGGGTCCAGGGAGACGACATTTTGTTCGGCCATGGGGGAATCATGGGCGTGCCATGTCTTAAATATTATGGTGATTCTAAAAATTTCACCATTTTATCGTTCTTCTCTCAGTTCCTTCCGCAGTATTTTTCCGATGGGTGTCTTGGGCAGCGAGGCGCGGAATTCGACGTGGCGGGGGACCTTGTAGGCGGCGAGTTTGGTGCGGCAGTAGGCGATGATTTCGTCGGGGGTGGCGGTCTGTCCGGGTTTGAGGACGATGTGGGCCTTGGGGCTTTCGCCCCGGTATTCGTCGGGGACGCCGGTGACGGCGGCCTCGAGGACCTTGGGGTGTTCGTAGAGGACTCCCTCGATTTCGACGGGGTAGACGTTGTAGCCGCCGCAGAGGAGCATGTCCTTCTTGCGGTCCACGATGTAGAAGTAGCCGTCCTCGTCCATCTTGGCGATGTCTCCGGTGTAGAGCCATCCGTCGCGGAGGACCTTGGCGGTCTCTTCGGGGCGGTTCCAGTATTCGCGCATCATCTGGGGGCCGCGCATGATGAGTTCGCCGGGCTCGCCGGGGGGGAGTTCGCGGTGGCCGTCGTTGGCGTCCACGATTTTGGTGTCCACTCCGGGGAGGGGGATGCCGACGCTTCCGATTTTGCGCTGGCCGAAGGGGGGGTTGAGGTGGCTTCCGGCGCACATCTCGGTCATGCCGTATCCCTCGGCGACGATGCCTCCGGTGAGGGCCTCGTATCGGCGGAGGACTTCGAGGGGGAGGGGGGCGGCGCCGGAGAGGCAGGTGCGGATGGATTTGGCCACCTCGGGGCCGCGGGGGTGGTTGATGATGGCGGTGAAGATGGTGGGGACGGCGGGCATCCAGGTGGGCTGGGTTTTTTCGATGGTGTTGAGGAAGTCCTCGAGTTCGAAGCGGGGGAGGAGGATGACGGTGCCCCCCTGGTAGAGGGTGCGGAAGAGAGTGACCATGCCGTAGGCGTGGAAGAGGGGCATGACGAGGAGGATGCGCTCCTTGCCAGGCTGGTCGTGGATGAACCAGGCGGTGAGCTGGGCAATCTGGGCCCCGATGGTGCGGTGGGTGTGGACGGCGCATTTGGGGACTCCGGTGGTGCCCCCGGTGTACTGGAGGAGGGCGATGTCGTCCAGGTCCACCTTGACGTGGGGAGGGTCCGGGGGGGTCTTGATGAGGGTGTCGAAGGAGAGGATGTCCGGGGGGAATTTTCCGGGGCCGAGGAGGCCGACGCCGATGACGCGCTTGATGGGGGTCTGGGCCCGGACGGCTTGGACGCGGGGGAGGAGCTGGTCGAGGGCGATGATGGTCTCGGCCCCGGAGTCCTTCAGTTGGTGTTCGAGTTCGCGCTCGACGTAGAGGGGGTTGAAGTTGACCACGATGGCCCCCAGGCGGAGGACGGCGAAGTCGGCGATGGCGTATTGGGGGCAGTTGGGCATGTACATGGCGACCCGGTCCCCCTGGCGGACCCCCTGCTGGTGGAGGGCGGTGGCGAGGCGGTCCACCATCTCGTCGAATTTGGCGTAGGGAATCCGGGTTCCGTAGAAGAGGGTGGCGGTGTTCTCGGGCCAGGTGCGGGCGGCCTCGCGGACGTAGTCTCCGATGGGGAGGGGGACCGACTCGATGTCGCGGGGAATCTGGGGGGGGTAGTGGCGGAGCCAGGGGCGCGCGGGGGGGACGGACATGGGGAGAGGCAGAGAATAGAGGCGGGTGTCTCTCAAGAATATTTCGCCTGGGGGAGAACCCTTTTAAACTGTCCTGTAGAGTCTCGGGCGGATGTCCTTCCTCATTGATGTCCCCCTGCTGTTTGTCGCGGGGGTGCTCATCAACTATGTGTCGGTGCGGTTCCTGATGGGGCGGCTGGGGCCGGGGCCCACCCATGACCATATTGTCCTCTATCTCTGCGGGGCGGTCCTGGTGGTCTTCTATCTGTTCTCCATCTCCCTCTTCCTGGACCTCCCGTGGGTGGAGCCCATGTGGCGGATGCTGGGGGCGAGGAGCGGCATTGACTGGCAGGTGAACTCGGGAGTATTCCACTTCAACGCGGTGTGGCCCCCGGGCAGGGAGATGGTGGGGGTGGCCATCCTGGCCTTCGTCTCCTACCCGTTCTCCCTCTGGCTGGGGGCGCAGGCGGGCATCATCCTCTATGGGGCCCATGAGGGGCAGACGGGGATGGTTGGGCTCCTGTGGTTCGAGAAGGACCCGCGGACCCTGCCCCCGCCTCCGGGGTTCTCCCCTTCGGGTCAAGCCGGGGAGAAGAAGCCGTGACCCATCATCGCCCCTGGTTCGCCCACTATCCCCGGGAGGTCCCCCGGGAAATCCAGCCTGTGGGGGAGCCCCTGGACCGGTTCTTGCGGAAGGCGGCCCGCCAGTTCCCCGACCGGGCGGCCACGGTTTTCTTCGGGGGGCGATTGACCTACCGGGAGCTGGATGGGCGGGCTGACCGCCTCGCCGCGGCCCTGGCGGGGATGGGGGTGAAGAAGGGGGACAGGGTGGCGGTCTATCTCCCGAACTGTCCCGCGTATGTCATCGCCTACTATGCGGTCCTGCGGCTGGGGGCGGTGCTGGTGAACAACAACCCCCTCTACGTGGAGCGGGAATTGGAGCACCAGTTGAACGACTCGGGGGCGGAGACCCTCATCTACCTGAACCTCTTCCATCCCACGGTGCAGGCCCTGCGGGGGAAGGTGCCGGTGAAGCGGTCCATCCATACCTCCTTCGGGCCCTACCTGCCTCCGGCCATCCGTCCCCTCTTCAACGCCATCAAGCAGAAGAAGCTCTACCGGGAGCGGAACCCCCAGGCGGGCCCCCTGAGGCTGGACCCGGATGCACTCTGCATGGAGCGCCTCATCCGGGACGCCCCCCCGGACCCTCCAAAGGTCTCCGTTGAGCCCTCGGACCTCGCGCTGCTCCAGTACACCGGGGGAACGACGGGGCGCCCCAAGGGGGCGATGCTCACCCACGGCTCCGTGGGCTCCAATGTGCTCCAGGTGGCCCCCTGGTTCTACAACGACAAGCCGGGACAGATGAGTCTCCTGCTGGTGATGCCCCTCTTCCACGCCTACGGGATGATTGCCATGTTCCAGGCCACCTACATGGCCTCCACCATGATTCTCATGCCCCGGTTCGTCCTGGAGGACGCCCTCAAGGCCATTAACAAATACCAGCCCACCAACTTCCCCGGGGTCCCCACCATCTACAATGCCATCGCCTCCCACCCGGAAATCTCGAAATACCGGGTGAGCAGCATCCGGACCTGCCTCTCCGGGGCCGCCCCCCTGCCGGTGGAGGTCTTGGAGAAGTTCGAGAAGGCCACCGGGGGCCGCCTCTGCGAGGGCTTCGGCCTCACCGAGGCGAGCCCCGTCACCCACGTGAACCCGGTGAGCGGAACCCGCAAGGTGGGCTCCATCGGGCCCCCCCTGCCCTCCACCGACGCCCGGATTGTGGACCTCAACGACCCCTCCCGGGAACTCCCGCCGGGCCAGGAGGGGGAACTTCTCATCTCGGGGCCCCAGGTGATGGCCGGATACTGGAACCGCCCCGAGGAGACCCGGAAGACCATCCGCAACGGCTGGCTCCACACGGGGGACATCGCCAAGATGGACCCAGACGGCTACTTCTACATCGTGGACCGCGCCAAGGACCTCATCATCGCCAGCGGCTACAACATCTACCCCCGCGAAATCGAGGAGGTCCTCTACGAGCACCCCAAGGTCCAAGAGGCCGGGGTGGTGGGAGTCAAGGACGAATACCGCGGGGAGGCCCCCAAGGCATTCATCGTCCTCAAACCGGGAGAGACGGCGACCCCGGAGGAGTTCATCGCCTACTGCAAGACCAAGCTTGCGGTCTACAAGGTCCCCAAACTCATCGAGTTCCGCAAAGAACTGCCGAAGACCGCCATCGGCAAGGTCCTCCGCAAGGACCTGCGAGAAGAGAAGGCCCCCGGCCCGAAGTGAAGCGCCCTACCAGAGCCGTTGCCGCGGAGGCGGCTTCTCCCCTGTGTGCGGCTCCCATCTCCATCCGAGGACCGCGCCGAGGAGCAGGAAACTCACCAGTTCATTCTCCAGGAAGAGGAGGGTGGTCGGGTCCCAGGGCACACCCCCGAGGAGAAGCGGGGGGGCGACCGCGAACACCGCCCACCCGGCGGTGAGGAGGAGAAGCCCCTGGACGAGGGGGCCCCCGGGGAGCCTCCGGCGGAGGAGCGGGTAGGCGAGGCCCGCCCCCGGGGCGAAGAGCCCCTCCACCAGCCCCAGCAGGGCCCCCCCGATGGCCCGCTCCGGGGAGCCGATTTGGGCCAGCAGGAGGTAGGTGAGGAGGGCATGGGAGCCCCCGAATGCGGGGATTCCCAGCAGCCCCCGCAGGAGCCCCCGGCGCATCTCCTCCTCGGAGAATCGCCCCCGGTGGAGCTGGATGACCCCCGCCGCATAGGCGGCCCCGCCGAGAAACATGGCCTGGAGGACAATGGAGAAGACGGGGATGAGGAGGGCGTCGCTGGCGGGCCCCACCCCGGGGGTGGTGAGGGTGAGGAACACCTGGGCCTCCTCCCGGCCGGGGGCCCCCCCGGGGGGCAGAGGTGTGTTGTCGAGGACAACAATATAGGTCCCGGCCCGCGGGAGCCTCCAGGAGCCCTGCTCGCGGGTGAGGTTCAGCTGGGAGAGGTTGGGGTCGTAGGCGATGGGGCCCGTCCCCCGGGACACGGCGAGGGTGTAGGCGGGGAATTCCTCCGGGGTGAGGACGAGGAGGTCCACGCTCCCCCGGATGCGGACCGCGGCGGGGAGAATCTCCTGGCCTTGGACCCCCGGGAAGGATGCGTTCCAGTATCCCCCCGGGGGGAGGGTGTGGGTCTCCGGGGGGAGGAGGGGGAAGAGGCGGAGGT